>JAEUMC010000385.1 GCA_016793415.1 Devosia sp.
CCGGGGTGTAATCGGCGTAGCGGTCGAGCCGCACGTGGCTGTCGGGCACGAATTCGCCCAGCTTGAACGGACCGGTGCCGATGATGTCGATCTGCCCGGCGGCCTTGCCGGCTTCCTCGGACGGCATGATGACGACGGGAGCCGTCGAGGATGAGAGGTTCTCGAGGAAGTTCGGCTGCGGCGCCTTGAGCGTGATGACGAAGGTCGCGTCATCAGGGGCAGTCCAGCCGGCGACGGCTTCGAGGATCGAGCGGCTGACGCCGACGGTCTTGTAGCGGTCGAACGAGGCGACGACGTCGGCCGAGGTCATCGGCTTGCCGTTGTGGAACTTCACCCCCTGGCGCAGCTTGAAGGTGTAGCTGAGCCCGTCGGCGCTGGTCTCGATCGAATCCGCCAGGTCGGGCACCGGCCGCATGTTCTCGTCGCGGATGATCAGGGCTTCGAAAATGTTCATGGCGATGTTGCGCGTCGCCGACGAGGTGGCCGTCTGCTGGTCGAGCGTGCCGGCGGCGGCCTCGAGCCCGACCACCAGGTCGCCACCCTGCTGCGGGCAGCTGAACCGCTCCTGAGCCATGGCACCGAAACTGGCGAGAAGGCCCAGCGTCAGTGCCGAGCCGAAGAGAAGATGCTTTCTGTTACCCATTATCAGTCCCTCCTGAAAACAGACGTGTATCGACGCCAGGGACCGGCCCCTTGAGCGAAGGGGGCGAAACGCGCATCGCCCCAACGACTTGCGTTTGTGGTCCCGACCTGTATCGTGGTCGACATGTATCGTTAAAGGTATTCAGTCAGCTTCACGAGGGATCGTCAAGAGGGTGCGGGAATTTTGTCGGGAAGGGCCGGTCATGGTCTCGAATCCCGCCGCCTTCACGACGACAGAGGGAGGAATGCGAATGAAGATAACCGAGATCGAGACGCTCTATACCGAGGAGTTCTCGAACGTCATCTGGGTGCGGGTGCACACCGACGCCGGGATAACCGGGCTGGGCGAGACGTTTTTCGGGCCGGGCTCGGTGAGCGCGCATGTGCACGAAGTGCTGGCGCACAAGCTCCTCGGCCGCGACCCCCTCGCGATCGAGGCGATCCATCGTGAGATGCTCTATGCAGCGCTCGGGTTCTCGTCGTCGGGCGTAGAGATGCGCGCCCTGTCAGGGGTCGACATCGCGCTGTGGGATCTGTTCGGCAAGGTGTGCAACCAGCCGGTGCACCAGATGCTGGGCGGGCTCAGCCATGAGCGACTGCGCATCTACAATACCTGCGCCAACCCGCGCTATGCGCAGGCGCGCAACTTCCGGCCGGTGGATAACTGGGCCTCGGGGCAGGGCGATGCCCGCTATGCCGATCTCGACGGGTTCATGCATCGGGCCGGCGAACTGGCGGAGGACCTGCTCGCCTCGGGGATCACGGCGATGAAGATCTGGCCGTTCGACCCGCCGGCGATGGAGAATGACGGGCGCTACATCACCACCGAGCAGTTGAAACTGGCGCTCGAGCCGTTCGAGAAGATCCGCAAGACCGTGGGCGACCGGATCGAGATCATGGTGGAGCTGCACAGCCTGTGGAACCTGCCGACCGCCAAGCAGATCGCGCGGGCGCTGGGGCCTTTCCAGCCGACCTGGTTCGAGGATCCGATCCGCATGAACTCGCCGCAGGCTTTGGCCGAGTTCGCCCGCTCGACGCCGATCCCGGTCTGCGCCAGCGAGGTGCTGGCGACGCGCTTTCCCTACAAGGACCTGCTCGATCGCGAC
>JAEUMC010000393.1 GCA_016793415.1 Devosia sp.
AGCCCGATGCTCTGCGAATCCTCGGTGAGCAGGTTCACTGCCTTGCCGGATTTGTCGGTCCAGGCGGTGTTGTAGTTGTAGACCGTCACGCTCTTGGCGCCGAGCAGGCCGGTGATCTCATTGGCGTTGAACACTGCCAGCTGGCTGGCGAATTCATCGACGCCCATCGCGGTGCCGGGCGCGCCGTTGCTGAACTTCGGCACGGCGGCGAGCACCGGGTTGGCGGCGATCAACGCGGCGACGAGGGCGACGACGGAAAGGCTGGAGAGCTTGTTCATTGTGGAACTCCGCATGATGTGTGTTGGCGTCGGCGGAGGAAAGCCGGCGGTCGGTGCAACGGCATCGGCGTGAAGGGTTATGCGGCGCCGGCTTTGCGCGACACTCTCCCCAACCTTACAAATCCTCAAACTGCCGCGCCGGCTTCCGGAAAACGCACGATCACCCTGAGGCCCGGCTGATTGTCCTCGAGCCGCACGCTGGCCCGGTGCCGGGTGGCGATCGCCTGCACCAGCGCCAGCCCCAGCCCTGCGCCCTTCTCGTCGCGTTCGGGGTTGAGCCGGCGGAACGGTTCGAACACTTCGCTGCGCCGGTCGGCCGGAATCCCCGGCCCGTTATCGGCGACGACCAGCACCGGATGCTTGTCCTCGATGCCGGCGCTGAGTTCGATCCGGGCGCCCGGCGGACTGTAGCGCGAGGCGTTGGTGATGAGGTTCACCAGGAGCTGCACCACCATCCGCCGGTCCCCGACGATGGTGGCGTCGCCATGCGCCGGCGCCTCGACCAGCTGTTGCCGTGCTTCCTCGACCACCGGCTCGAAGGTCTGCAGCGTTTCGCTCACCAGCTCGCGGGCGGAAAACGCTTGAAAGCCGGATTGGTCGTCGGAGGCCTCGATGCGAGAGATCCGCAATACCGTATCGAAGATGCCGTTCAGCCGCTCGATCTCGACCTGCGCCTCTTCCAGCAGCTGCGTGCGTTCGGCTTCGCCGGGCGCCTCCTCGGCTTCCTGCAGCAGAATATAGGCGCGGCTCAGCGGCGACTTGAGGTCGTGCGCGATCGAGATCACGGTGTTGCGCATGGTGTCGAGCAGATCGCTCAGCCGGTCGAGATGGGCATTCATCTGCCGCGACACCCGGTCGACCTGGTCGTTCGAGCGGCCGACCGGCAGGCGGACCCGGCTGTCGCCGCGCGCCACCCGTTCGAGCGTCGCGGTCATCCGGTCGAGCTTGGCCGAGACGCCGTGGCTGGCGAGATAGCCGATCGCCAGCGCCCCGATGCCGACCACTATGCTCGCCAGCATCAGCGCCCGCCACAGCGCTGCCGAACCCACCTCGACGAAGAACAGCGTGCGCCCGAAGGTCACCCGGTAACCGCCGATGTCCTCGGTCAGCGCCAGGTATTGTTCGGTCGGTGTCTTGGTGTTGATCCCCGAACTGATGGTGCTCCAGCCGAGCTTGGCTGGTCGTGGAATATCATCGCCGGCCAGCAAGGTGCCGTCGGGACGGTAGAGCGCCACGATGAAAAAGCGCGGGCCGGCCGCAGCGGCCGAGCTGTCGACCAGCTCCCGCAACTGATTCATGTCGCCCGTATCGGCTGCCTCGCGGAACAGCTCGAACTCGTTGCTGACCAGCGCCCGGATCTCGCTCTCGGCCTCGCTGCTGGTCTGGCTGACGATCACCACGCCGGCGACGAGGAACACCGCGAGGAACAGCAGCAGCAACAAGACCGCCGAGCGGAACGCCGCTCCGGC
>JAEUMC010000411.1 GCA_016793415.1 Devosia sp.
GGCCCAGGCAGCGCCGCACTCGTGCCAATCCTCGGTATTGGCCATATCGAGGTAGTAGGCCTGCCCCGGCGCGACGACCACCTCGTAGCCCTCGGCGGCCAGTTGCTGGCTACCTTCCTGGGTTTTCCAGCCGACGAGGTAGCAGTTGGCCTTGTCGATGCCGCCGCCATGCGAGGCCTCTTCCCAGGCGCCGGTGAGCTTGCCCTTGCTGGTCAGATAGGCCTGCAGGCGTTGCAGGAAATGCGCCTGCAGCGGTGCGGCGCCGGCGACGCCGAGCTTCTCGCGCATCTTGTTGGCGGCCGGTGAGGAGTGCCAGGCATCCTCCGGCACCTCGTCGGCGCCGACATGGAAGTAGCGCGAGGGGAAGAGTTCGACCATCTCGTCGATGATCGCCTGAACCACGCCATAGGTGGCTTCGACCGCCGGGTTGAGGCAGTTATTGGGGAAGCTCTGGATCGAGTAATAGGGGGCGTTCTCGCCCGGATCGCGCAGCGCCGGGATGGCCTGCAGCATGGCGTAGCAGTGGCCCGGCATATCGATCTCGGGCACCACGTCGATGCCGAGTTCGGTGGCGAAGCCGACGATGGCCCGGATATCGGCCTTGGAGTAATAGCCGCCGGTCCGCTCCGGACCCGAGCCGAGCAGCGGTGGCACCGGCATGCCGTAGCCGCGCCAGGCGCCCTTGCCGGTGAGCTGCGGGTAGGCGTCGATCTCGACACGCCACGACTCGTCGTCGCTCAGGTGCCAGTGCAGCACGTTGAGCTTGTTCCAGGCCAGGATGGCGATGAAGCGCTCGACCTCGTCCCTGGCGTAGTAGCGTCGGGCGACATCGAGATGGCTGCCGCGCCACGCCATGGCGGGCTTGTCCTCGATGCGGCCGCCGGTAGGGAAGTTGAACTGGCGCAGGTGGATGCGGGCGCCGCGCAGGATCTGGCCGAGCGTGATCAGGCCATAGAGCAGGCCGGTCTCGGTCTCGCCGATGAGGCGGGCCCGCTCGCCGGAGCACTCGATGGCCTCGCCTTCCTTGCCGCCGGCGCCGGCGACCAGCTCGACCGGGAAGCCGCCTTCATGGGCGGGACGAACCAGGCCCTCGCCCGGGAACAGCGTGTCGGCCAGTTTGCCGAAGGCCGCGGCAGCGGCCTTGCCGACGGCGGACGGGATCGGCGCGAGGCCGGACGGCGCGGTGCGGCGCCCGGAAACCGCGACCTGCTGCGGCCAGGGGACGATCGAGACCGGCACCGGCGGGTGCTCGGGCACCTCGAAAATCGCGGTGCCTTTCTTGCGCAGCGTATCGCTGCCCTCGCGCCGGGTCGGCACGGTGCGCAGCGAACGGGTGGTGCCGTCGGCGAGGACGAGGAAGCCGGTGGTGGCGCCGTCGGTCCAGTGGCGGATCGGATAGTCGAGCTTCAGGACATCGACGGTCCAACTGGCGCCGGGAGCGAGGACGAAACCGCGCTCGGGCGCCAGCTCGCAGAAATTGGAGAGCTGGTGCACCACCTTGGCGCCGACGATCTCGGCATCGTCGCTGACCCGCGCCGGGCCGGAGATGCCGAGCCGGAAATCGCGCAGCGCCTCGCCCGTGTCGTTGGTGAGCATCAGCCGGTAGCGCGCGGCTACACCCTCGCTGGCCGGACGCCACTCGGTTGCCAGCGTCAGACCATCATACCAATCAGCGACCATTTGAATACCACTCCCTTGCGAGAGAAGTTCTAGAGCATTTCCCCATTGCAGTGAAACGCCGAAATGCCCGGATTTTCGATTTTGTCGAGTTTTCCGGAAAGCCCTCAGTCGACCCGACCGCGGGCCGCAACAGGAACCACTTCGCGCACCTCATCGCCGGAAATCAGCGTCACCTTGTCGAAGAGATTGGAGATGACGCAGGCGTGGTTGGGGATGATGCGCAGCCGTTCTCCGATCCGCGGCCAATCGGAGGCGACCGGCAGCTCGATGACGCCATGCTCCTCGGAGAGTCCCTTCACGGTGAGGTCGGTGCCCATGACGAGGCCAAAGCCCTCCATGCCGAGCAGGTCGGAGGTGAGCGACTTGGAGCCGGCATCGATGACCACGCGGGTGGCAGTGGGGCGGCTGACCACGGTGACGAGCACGCTAAGGGCGCAATCGTCGAGGCTGGCGGCGCGCTCCTTCACCTGGAAGCGATCATAGTAGATGTAGGTGCCGGGGCGGCGTTCGGTGACGGGAGCCGAGGCGGGCACCCACATGTCCGGGCTGTTGCCGGAGGAAACGCGCGGCACGGCGATGCCGGCCTCGCCGAACAGCGCTACCGCTTCGCTCAGCCAGGCGTTGGATTTTTCCACGCCATGCAGCGGCGGATAGGTCATCAACCCGCCGAAACGGAGCCCGGGAGCGAGCGCGATCTGGCGGGCCAGCGCCAGTGCCTGGGCCGGGGTCTGCACACCGCAGCGGCCACCGCCGGAATCGCATTCGATCAGCACGACGAGCGGCTTGTCGGCGGTGAAGGTCGCCGCATAGACGACGAGCGTGTCGGGGCTGTCGGCGGTAACCGACAGGGTGACGCGCTCGTTCAGCGCCTTGAGCCGCGCCAGCTTTTTCGGCCCGAGGATGTTGTAGGGCAGGAAGATATCGGCGATGCCGGCATCGGCCATGACCTCGGCTTCTCCGAGCTTCTGCGCGGTGATGCCGACGGCGCCGAGTTCGATCTGGCGTTTGGCGAAGCGCGGCAGCTTGTGCGTCTTGATGTGCGGACGCAATGCGTAACCCTCTGCGCTGGCATGCGCCTGGGCTCGCTGCAGGTTGGCCTCGACGCGGTCGATATCGATAAGGACGGCGGGGGTATCGAGGTCGGCGATGGTCGGCATGACGCGGGCTCCGAGAAATTGGCGCGTCACTTCGCCCGGAGCCGGGCAGGAAAGCAAGCGGGGTTCGGTCCGTCGATCAGACGCCTTCGGTGGGCGTCCAGTGCCGGGTCGCGCTGGCGCGCAGGATGAAGCCGATGATTTCGGCCACTGCCTCGTAAAGCTCGATCGGGATCTGCTCGTCGAGCTCGACGCCGGCCAGGGTTTCGGCCAAAGGGCTGTTGGCCTCGATGACGACGCCGGCCTCACCGGCCACCTCGACGATCCGGCGGGCAAGCTCGCCGCGCCCCTTGGCGACGACGCGCGGGGCATCGCGGGTGCCCCGCTCGTACTCGAGCGCGACGGCAAGGCTGACGGGCTTTGGCGTTTCGGTCATCGGGCG
>JAEUMC010000412.1 GCA_016793415.1 Devosia sp.
GGCGAGATCGCACTCGAGCACTTCCTTGATGGTCTGGCCGATGCGCAGCGGCGCCACGCGCTGCAGGTTCGGGTGACCCTCGAGGAAGATGATGCGCTCGATCAGCTTGTCGGCGTGGTGCATCTCTTCGATGGATTCGGCACGTTCCTTGGCCGCCAGCTTGGTGTAGCCCCAGTCGGAAAGGATGCGAAAATGCACCCAGTACTGGTTCACGGCCCCGAGTTCGAGGAACAGAGCCTCGTTAAGCCGCTCGATGACCTGTGCTTCGCCTTTCATTACGACCTCCTTGGCGCTTACGACGCATGGCCGAAAGCCGCGCGTGCACCACGGGGGTGTCGGCGGGTTTTTCGGCCAATTGGAGGTGGTACTCTTCTGTCACCGAGATGATAATGTCCACCACATTCGGAACGCAGCCGGCGCATTTGCAGCGCTTCGCCAGCTCCCGGTAAACCATCGCAGGCACGATGATTTGCCAGGGATCCTCACGCAAAAGCCCGACGATAACCTGCTTGATCTCCCTGTCGGTGATCACATTGCACTGGCAGACAAGCATGGGCAGAAAAGCGGCGTCGGCTATGGAGGTTCGGGCGGCATAGAGCGCCGACGAAACCTGATTGTCAATGTCAGATAATGCCGCACGCCGAATCACGAAACCATCGTCCGTTCCGGCCGTATCTATCCGGGCACTTGTCAGGTTCCTCGCATGTCATTCTCGCTTGTCGGTCTGTTGAACTTCGCCAGCCCCGGGGATCGCCGGTCACGACGGCTGGCGGCGGGGCTGAGCTATGGCGGGCAGCGCAGGCAGCAGCTCGATCTCTATGCTCCGCGTGAGGCCAGCGGACCGATACCTGTGGTCGTCTACCTTTATGGCGGCGCCTGGAACGAGGGGGATCGACGGGATTTCGCCTTTGTCGCACGCTGGCTGGCCGGGCAGGGCTACCTGGTGGTGGTGCCGGATTACCGGGTGCTGCCGGAAGTCGAGTATCCGGTGTTCCTCGAGGATTGCGCCGCCGCGGTGCGCTGGACGCTGCAGCACGCGGCCGAGTTCGGCGGCGATGCGTCGCGGCTGGCGCTGGCCGGCCACTCGGCCGGCGCCTACAACGCGGTGATGCTGGCGTTGCAGCCGGCCTATGGGGTGACTGAGGCGATCGACGCGGTGGTGGGGCTCTCCGGTCCCTACAACTTCTACCCGTTCGACGTGCCGATCAGCATCCGCACTTTCAGCGGCGCCGCCGACCCCTTGGCGACACAGCCGGTCAACCTCGTCACCAGTGCGGCGCCGCCGATGTTCCTTGCCAGCGCCGATGACGACACGGTGGTCGGGCCGCAGAACACCGTGGCGCTGGCCCGGCGGCTGCGCGAGGCGGGCGTAGCGGTGATCGAACGGCATTTCCCGCGCTTCACCCATCCCTCGACGCTGCTCGAACTGGGGAGCCTGCTCACCCGCCGCTCCAGCCTGGGCGCCGAGGTGGCGGCGTTTCTCGCCGACACATTGCGGCTGGCGCCGGCAGATGGCGCCGCTATGATCGGCGCGCACGAAGAGGGGAGAGGGCGATGAGTTTGCGACAGACGCTGGCGGCGGGCACTGTGCTGGCCCTTGGCCTCGGCGCCGCTCCGGCATTCGCCACAGAACTGTTCGATGCCTGCGCCGCCAAGGCCGCGAGCCCCTATGAAGCGGGCTATGCCGAGACAGGCCTCGACAGTGGCGCCATGGATACCGCAGCGGCGATCGACGCCTGCACGGCGGCGCTGGCCGAAGACCCGGACTCCGCGACGCTCAAGGCCTGGCTCGGCCGCGCCTATGACGTCAGCGGCGACTCGGCGCAGGCGGCAACTTATCTCGAGCCGGCGGCAGCCGCCGGCAGCGTGCTGGCGCAGACCAGTTTCGGCGATATCCTGATCGTCGGACAGGGGGTGACGCAGGATATGACCCGCGGCGCGGAGCTGCTGCGGCTTGCCGCCGATGCCGGCTTTGCGCCGGCGCAGGACAGCCTGGGGCTCTCCTACGACTACGGCGAAGGCGTCGGGCAGGATTATCTCGA
>JAEUMC010000416.1 GCA_016793415.1 Devosia sp.
GATGGGGGAGGTGCCCCGCCGGTGCTTTTGGCACCATCTCGTCATGCGCTCTACTCTACACCTCCCCCTTCTTGGGGGTGGCCGGGCGGGGGCCGTCTGCCTCAACGAGAACCGTAGATGACTCGTTTCTCCACCACAGCCGATCCCGCGGATCTCCGCGCCCCCAGCATCGCCCGGCGTCGCCGTGCCGATGGGGCGCGTGACGGGTTTGGCGCCGCCTTTGTGCTGATGCTGCCGGCGATCGCGCTTTATGCGCTGTTCAGCCTGACGCCGATCCTTGCGACGATCTGGATCAGCTTCACCAATTCGGGCGGCTTCAATACCGAGGCGAATTTCGTCGGGTTCGACAATTACCTGCGGGCCACCGAAGACCCGATCATCTGGCAGAGCCTCGGCCGCACCTTCCTGTGGCTGTTCTACCATGTGGTGCTGGCCGGCGGGCTTGGGCTGGCGCTGGCGCTGGCGATCGGTCGGCTGAGCCGCACGCGGGTGTTCTTCCGCACCGCGTTCTTCCTGCCGCACCTCGTCTCGCTGGCCGTGGTGGGGGTGATCTGGGCCAATATCTACGACCCGTTCTACGGCCTCATCAATACGGCGCTGACCCAATGGGGCCTCGCCAGCTGGGCCAAGGGCTGGTTGAGCGATCCGCTGCTGGTGCTGTTCTCGGTGAACGTCGCCAGCTCCTGGCAGGGGTTCGGGCTCTACATGCTGCTGTTCATCGCCGGGCTGCAGAACATCGATCACACGCTCTATGAAGCGGCAGAGATCGACGGCGCCAACGGCTGGCAGAAGCTCTGGAACGTGACGCTGCCGGGCCTCAGCGAAGTGATGACCTTCGTATTGTCGCTGGCCATGATCAACGGGCTCAAGGGCTTCGCCACGGTGTTCGTGATGACCAATGGCGGGCCGTTCTACGCTTCGGAGATCATCACCACCTACATTTACCGGCTCGCCTTCCAGGCACAGGACCATGGCCTCGCCGCGGTGCTCTGCATCCTGATGAGCGCCCTTGCCATCACCATCACCGTTACCTTCAACCGCTGGCGCGCGAGGAAATCGTCATGAGTGCCCGCAAGCCCTCAGAATGGCCGATGGTGGCGCTGCTGCTGCCGGTGTTCGCCATCATCCTCGGGCCGTTCCTGTGGCTCGTGGTGTCGAGCCTGAAGACCGAGGCGGAGATCGGCCGGGGTGATCCGTTCGCGCTGCCCAAACAGCTGATGTGGCAGAACTACGCCGATGCCTGGAACATCGGCGGCTTCGGCTCCCTGATCGGCAACAGCCTGATCAACGTGGCGGGCGTCGTGGTGCTGACGCTGATCGTTTGCGCTCCGGCCGGTTATGCGCTGGCCAAGATCCGCTTTCCCGGTCGCGAGTGGACCTTCTACGCCTTCATCTTCGGGCTGACGATCCCGATCCAGGCGATCATCATTCCGCTCTACCAGGTGCTGTTCAACCTCGGGTTGATCAACTCGATGGCCGGGGTGGTGCTGGCGCAGGTCAGTAACGGTATCCCGTTCGGGCTGTTCCTGATGCGGAGCTTCTTCCTCGGGGTGCCGAACGAACTCAGCGAAGCGGCGAGGATCGATGGCGCCAACCACTTCCAGATCCTCACCCGGGTGTTCCTGCCGCTGTCGCAGCCGGCCATCTCGGCGCTCCTGATCATCTCGGCGCTCTCGACCTGGAACGATTTCTTCCTGCCGCTGGTGGTGCTGATCAGCCCCGGCAACCAGACGCTGCCGCTCGGCCTCGTGCGGTTCGCGTCGACCTACTCCACCGATTTCCGGCTGGTGTTCTCGGGCACCGTGATCACCTTCCTGCCGGTCATCATCCTCTACATCCTGACCCAGAGGCGCTTCACCGAAGGCCTCACGCAAGGCGCCCTGAAAGGCTGAGTTATGCCGCACCACGTTCCCAAGGAAATCCGCTACAATTTCGAGTACGAGCGGCGGCTCAGGGCCTGCTTCATCGGCGCCGGCGGTCACGCCTACCGCAATGTCTACCCGACCTTCCGCTATGCGCCGGTCGACCTGGTCGGCATCTGCGACCTTTCGAAGGAGCGGGCCGACGGCTTCGCCCGGGTGTTCGGGGCCGAGCGCACCTATACCGACCATCATGCGATGCTCGCCGCGGAAAAACCGGACGTGGTGTTCATCGTCACCAGCTACACCAAGGACGGACATGTGCAGGCAACGCAACTGGCCAAGGACGCAGTCGAGGCCGGCGCGCATGTGTGGATGGAAAAGCCGACCGCGGCGAGCCGGGCCGAGGTCGAAGAGCTGATCGCGGTGTCGAAGCGCACCGGGCGGAACATCATGACTGGCCTGAAGAAGACCTTCTTTCCGGCGATCGAGAAGCTCAAGGATATCGTCACGGCGCCGGAGTTCGGTCGGCTGACCTCGCTGGTGGTGCGCTATCCGCAGGCGCTGCCGCCGCCCGACAAGCGCGGCGATCTCGTCGCCATGCAGTCGGTGATCGACCACATCTACCATCCGGGCGCGATCATCAGCTTCCTCGCCGGCGCGATCGAGCGGGCGAGCTTCGAATGGGCCGAGCCCACCGGCGCCACCATTGCCAGCCTCAAGTTCAAGTCGGGCGCCATCGGCGCGCTGCATTTCAGCGCCGGGCAGAGCTGGGGCGGGCCGCTCGAGCGGGTCGAGGCGATCGGCGAGGGCAGCCATGCGGTGGTCGAGAACGGCGTGAGGCTGACGCATTACCGCAAGGCGAAACTGCCGAGTTATGGCCGTGCCTCGAGCTGGATCCAGCCCGAGGAGAGTGCCACCGTGGTGTACGAGCCGGAATTCTCGCTCGGCCAACTCTACAACAACAACATGTTCACGCTGGGCTACGTGCCCGAGGTGCTGCACTTCTGCGAAGCGGTGCTGGAGGGGCGGGCCGTGACCAAGGGGACGCTGGAGACGGCGCTCGAGATCATGAAGCTCTACGACTTCTACGCCACGACGCCGCATGGCGTTTCGGCGGCGATCTGAGCGGGAGCGAGGCGATGACGATCGAGACCTTCGTTTGCCGCGCCGCCGATGGCGAGCGGGTCAATACCGGCTGGGGCGAGCTCAACTGGAAGATCACCGACAAAGCGATGGCCGGGACCGAGATGACTTTCGGCACCTGCTTCATCAAGCCGGGGGAGCGCAACCCGCTGCACTCGCACCCCAATTGCGAGGAGTTTCTCTATGTGGTCTCGGGCTCGTGCGAGCATAAGCTCGGCGAGGAAACGGTGATGCTGGGGGCGGGCGATATCATCCGCATCCCGCAGGATGTTCGGCATTGGGCCCGGGCGGTCGGCAGCGAACCGGTGTTTGCGCTGATCATGTTCTCGACCGGCAAGCGCCAGGCGGTGGATCACGAGGGCGGCGGCGTGGCGTGATCGCTTTGTGCTGGCCGGGAACTTCAAGTGGGCCGGCACAGTTGCTAGGGTCCGCCACCGCCTCGCGGCGAGGCGCAACCCACGGAGTCGACAATGAAGCGTACTGCCACCGCCAACTGGAAGGGATCGTTGCAGGAAGGAGCCGGCACGCTCGATGTGCTGAGCGGCGCTTTCGCAGGCCTGCCCTACACCTTCAAGGGACGCTTCGTCGATGAAAGCGGGCAATCGGGCACCAATCCCGAGGAGCTGATTGCGGCGGCACATTCGGGTTGCTTTGCCATGCAGTTCAGCGCCTTCCTCGCCGCCAACGGCACCACGGCCGAGAACCTCAAGGTCACCGCGGCGGTCGAGCTCATTCCCGGAACCGGCATCGTCGGAAGTGCGCTGACGGTCGAGGGCAAGGTGCCGGGGATCGACGCGGCGAAGTTCCAGGAACTGGCCGAGAAGGCCAAGGCCGAGTGCCCGGTGTCGCGCGCGCTCGGGGCCATCAAGGTGACGCTCGACGCACGCCTGGTCTAAGGGCCGAAGGTCAGGCGTGGCGCCAGTCGGGCCACGCCGCCATCGAATGCACACGCCGGGTGTGGCGTCCTTCCTCGCCGAAGGGCGCCACTTCCCATTTCCAGCGCAAGCCGCTGCGCGGCACCGGGCGGCCATGCAGCAGGTCGGCGTTGTCGAGCATCACGCCGTGCCGGTTGAACACCCGGTAGTCGAGGTCGGTCACCAGCGTCGCCGGGCAATGGAGGCCGGCAAGCTTGTCGAGATGGCCATCCACCTCCTGCCGTTCGGCGCCGGGGGCGCCGCGCGCCAGCTGGCTGACGAGGCTCAGCGAGATCACCCAGTCGAGATCCTCGATGGCCTCGAGAAAGCCGAGGGCGTCGGGATTGCGGGCGATGGAGAGGTCGCGCCAGGCGCGTTCGACGTTGGCGTAGCGGTCGACCCGCTGGCCGATGGTCGAGAGGTGAATGCGGTCGACGAGGATCACCCGCTTGAAGGTCCGGGCCAGCGATTCCACCGGCAGGTCGAACAACGGACCGGAGCCGAGCACCACCACGGTGCGACGCGAGCCGAAGTCGTCGATGCTGGTGTCGATCAGGCCGCGCGAGTTGGCGAGGTGCGGGGCCCAGGCCCGGGTCTGACGCTGGCCGCGCGCCCACAGGCCGACCGCCTCTCCCAGATGCCGGCGGAACGCCGGCGGCGTCCGGCGGTAGCTCGCGGCATAGACGAAGAGTTCGGCGAGCATCGGTCAGCGGTCCGGCGGCAGAATCGGCGTGATCCTAAAGCACGACATGGCCTGGTTGAAACCGCGACGTGCCACAGGTGTTTGAAGTGGCCAGACTGCAACATTCGTCGTGCCGCGGCCGCAGAAAGGAAGAATTTCGCCGCAATTTCGTGCAGTTTGCCATGTCGTCGGATGGGGCCAAGTTTGCTTGCTCGGAATATGCTCAG
>JAEUMC010000424.1 GCA_016793415.1 Devosia sp.
CCATATCGACTCCGTCATGGCCGAGCTCATCGCCTTCGCCGTCGAACACGCCGAGCTCTTCGCCGATGGCCAGCTGTTGCGCGAGGATCCGGCCTATTCCGCCTTCCCGTTCGGCTGAACGGCAACAAGACCACCAAGGGAGAACTTCATGCTCAAGGGCATTCCGCCGATCCTCGGCCCTGACCTGCTCTACATCCTGCGCGCCATGGGCCATGGCGACGAAATCGCCATCGTCGACGCCAACTACCCCGGCGACAGCGCCGGCCCGCAACTGGTCCGCCTCGACGGCATCAGCGCCACCGACGTGCTCGACGCCATCCTCACGGTGATGCCGCTCGACACCTTCGTCGACGAGCAGGCCTTCGGCATGGAAGTGGTGGGTGATGCCAAGAAGCGCGAACAGACCCACAAGGATTTCGACAAGCTGATCAAGAAGCACGAGCCGGGGATGAAGCTGAGCCTGCTCGAGCGCTTTGCCTTCTACGAGCGCGTGCATGGCGCCTACGCGGTGATCCAGACCGGCGAGCGCCGTCTCTACGGCAATGTACTCTTGAAGAAGGGCATCGTCCGCCCCGAGTAGCGATGCCGAAGCACGCCGATCCGCCGTTTGTCGCCACCCGGGAACTCACCGTCGTCGGTGAATTCCGGAGCGGCGAGGCTGCAGTCGCCACCGACCTCAGCGGCATTGCCAGCGCTGCGCCGCTGAATCGCCGGCGGCGCAAATGCCTCGTCATCGACAACGAAGGACTGTTCGCCCAGTTCGCGACGCTCGACTTAGACGCGGCGAGGCTCGAGGCCGGTGCCGTGGTACCGCTGCTGCCCGCCGATCGCGACGCGCTCCATGCGATCGGCACCGCTCCGGATACCGGCGATCCCGGGCCCGATCGCTACATCCTCGATGGCGAGGGCGTCGCCTGGCTCGGCCCGCACTATTATGTCACCGGCTCACACAGCATCCACGACTGGATGACGCCGCAGGGCAAGAAGCGCGCCGACTATCGCCGTTCCGCCCACCTCGTCGCCCGCGTCAGCCGCGAGGGGCGCCAACCCGAGTTGAGCTTTCGTCTCAACGAGGCGCTGCAGCGGAAAAAGGCCTTCGCTCCCTACTTCCGGAGGTCGCCCGACAAGGCCAAAGGCCTCAACATCGAGGGCCTGGCGGCCTGGGGGCGGAGGCTCTATTTCGGCTTTCGCAGCCCCGTCATCGATGGCGAGGCCCTGCTGCTCAGTGTCCGCGCGGCAGCCCTCTTCACCTCAGGCGCCGACCTCGACGCCAAGACCATCCGTGTGCCACTCGGTCGCGGCGTTGGTATCCGCGACCTTGCGATGCTGCCCGATGGCCGCCTGCTGATCCTCTCCGGTCCCGCATCGGACGCGACAACAGGGTTCGCCATTCACCTCTTCGACCGCAAACGCGAGACGGTACTTCGTCTCGGCCGGCTCGCCCCGATCGACGGCGACAAGGTCGAGGGCCTGCTGCTCGCCGGCTATGCCTCCGCGGCGGACGGCAGTGCCAGGGCCGAACTGCTGGTCCTCGCCGACCACCCTGCCAACGGCCACCCTCGGCTTTTTACCCTCGACATCCCGTCTGGCTGAATGCGCCGAACGGATTCGACCATGGTTGGCCTCGACTCCGCGCGGGTCTGGCCCTATCCCCTAGGCCAAATCTGAGGAGCACTTCATGAAACTTCTGCGCGTCGGCGCCAAGGGCGCCGAAAAGCCCGCCATCCTGCACACCGACGGAACCTACCGCGACCTCTCGTCCGTGGTGCCCGACATCAACGGCGCCTCGATCGGCGCAGCGGGTCTCGCCAAGATCAAGGCCGCCGACCATGGCAGCCTGCCGGTGCTCGACAAGGGCTCGCGCATCGGCCCCTGCGTCGGCAATGTCGGCAAGTTCATGTGCATCGGCCTCAACTATGCCGACCACGCCGCCGAGACCGGCGCCGCCATCCCGGCCGAACCGATCCTGTTCATGAAGGCCACCAGCGCCATCATCGGCCCGAACGACGATGTGATCCTGCCCAAGAACACCCTGAAGCCCGACTGGGAAGTCGAGCTCGGCGTGATCATCGGCAAGGAAGCCAAGTACATCGAAGAAAAGGACGCGCTGGACTACGACGCCGGCTATTGCGTGGTGAACGACCTCTCCGAGCGTCATTTCCAGACCGAACGCGGCGGCCAGTGGACCAAGGGCAAGTCGGCCGACACCTTCGGCCCGATCGGCCCGTGGCTGGTCACCAAGGACGAAATCAAGGACGTGCAGAACCTCGGCATGTGGCTCGACGTCGATGGCCACCGCTACCAGGACGGCTCGACCAAGACCATGATCTTCGGCGTCGCCCACCTCGTCGCCTATCTCAGCCAGTTCATGAGCCTGCAGCCGGGTGACGTGATCACCACCGGCACCCCGCCGGGCGTCGGCATGGGCCAGAAGCCGACCCCGATCTGGCTGAAGCCGGGCCAGACCATGAAGCTCGGCATCGAGGGCCTGGGCGAGCAGCAGCAGAAGACCAAGGCCTACGCCGCCTGAGGTTTCCGCCAGCAAACTTCGAGGGCGTCGGTCGCAGGGCCGGCGCCCTTCTGCTTTGAAACGCATCT
>JAEUMC010000462.1 GCA_016793415.1 Devosia sp.
TCGGGGTGATCTATATCGCCGACCAGCTCCGCCCAGGGGCCCGTGAGGCCATCGCGGCGCTCAGGCAAACCGGAGTCAAGCGGATCGTCATGCTGACCGGCGACAACGAGGCCACCGCCAAAGCGATCGCCGACGGTCTCGGCATCGACGAGGTCAGGGCCGACCTCATGCCTGAGGGCAAGGTGAAGGCCATCACCGAACTGCAACAGCAGGGGCTGAAGGTCGCTATGGTGGGTGACGGCGTCAACGATGCGCCCGCCCTGGCGCGGGCCGAGGTCGGCATCGCCATGGGCGGTGGCGGCTCGCAGGCCGCCCTCGAGGCTGCCGACATTGCGCTGATGACCGACGACCTCAACAAGATCGTCGCCGCCCGGAATATCGCGCGCCGTTCCTACCGCACCATCCAGGAGAACCTGTGGGTCGGTGTCGGCGTGGTGCACGTCCTCGGCATTACCGCCGCGCTGATGGGCTGGATCGGGCCAATCGAGGCCGCTTTCATCCACCTGGGGCCGGACGTGCTGGTGTTCCTCAACTCGGTCAAGCTGCTGCGGGTGAAAATCCCCGGCGCCTGACCGGCCGGCAGTGGCGGAGTTGCCGTGTCCGCCGGTCGAGGCGCCGCGAGGCAGCGGGCCGATCCGGGTCACTTCGGCGCCGGAGCTGCCGCGTGTCGCACCTCGGCCTCTTCGACGATCGAGGTCTGGCTCGGCGTGAAGCGTGCACTCAGATGATAGAGATCGGCGGGAAAGTATTGCCATACCTGGGTCACCGCTTCGCGCAGCCGCCAGGTCTGGCGTTCCACTGCCAGCACCGCCTCGCCGACCGCGATCTTCAGCAACCGCGCGATCTGCGGCGTCGCGTTGAGGGCCCCGATCCGGTGCGTTGCCTCCGACCAGGGCACATGATCCATCAGCCAGGTGCCGCCCGACACATCGCCGAAATCCACCTCCGCCGCCTCCGGCACCGTTGCGAGGCTAATCAGTCGGCGCTCGTAGGTGAATGGCCGTTCGCCGGCAAAATGCAGGCTGCCCAGTTCGAGCAGATCCTGGCCCTGTGCGAATTCGGCTTCGCCCGGATCGTCGAGGCGCGGCGACCGGACGGCACGGCTGATCAGCTTGTACGAATAGCTCGCACCGCGTCCGATGACTTCGTCATGCAGGTTGGGAATGCGCAATACTGCTGAATCCGAGTGCTGGCGTGACACGAACGTGCCGGCCCGGCGGCGACGCTCGATGAGGCCCGCGGCAGCGAGGCCCGACAGGACCTTGTTCACCGTCATCCGGGCGCAACGATACTGCGCCATCAACTCAAGTTCGTTGGGAATCCGGTACCCCGGCGGCCATTCCCCGGACAGGATCCTGCCCTCGAGGTCGCGCTTTATCCGCTGGTACAGCTCGAGCGGGCGAGCTGCCGCGAGGCCTTTACTGATGCTCTGGTTCACCTGCCGCGCCACTCCGCCATCCACCGTGAACTTAGCACGCTGGCAATACCCGGTGGCTAGAGTATGCCGGGCCGGCCGCCCGCCTTTTCACGAGCGAAATCAATGGCGATCCTGCTCCCGGCAGCTGCCGCATGACACCGGTCGGCCCTCGACGGACCACTTTCCACGGCCCGCGGACGACTCGGCGATCGGCGAGGCTCACAGCCTTATGACTAGGCATAATTGTCGGGGCTGGCTGTCGGCCGCGGTCGGCAGGCGGGATTTCCACCAGCAGCATCCTGGCGCCGCCCGTCCAGGCTTGCGGTCGCCGGTCGGCCCACCGCCCAATGTCGATCTCCACGGCGCCGCCTCTTGCCTGTCGAATGAGCATGCCGATGAGATGTGTCACATCTTCACGCAATACGTCTAGACAAATAGAGGGTGAATGGTAACGTCGAGCCGCTTTCGCTCATGGAGGGACACAATGAACGAGATCAGCCGCCGCAATTTCATGCTTGCCTCAGCCGGCGCCCTTGTGGCCGCCAGCCTGCCGGGCCGCGTCATGGCCGCCGGCCACGAGGCGCTCAAGATCGCCATCCTCGTCGAGACGGGGAACCTGGACCTGCTGCAGAACATCTCCGGCCTCAACACCTATACCCTCGTTTTCGACCCGCTGATCCGCTACGGCGCCGGCGGCGAGCTGCAGCCTGCGCTGGCTGAATCCTGGGCCGTCGCCGAGGACGGCCTGTCGATCAGCTTCAAGCTTCGCGAAGGTGTGACCTTCTCGGACGGCACGCCGTTCGACGCGGAAGCCGCCAAATGGAACGTCGAGCGCTGGGCCGGCAAACCGGATTTCTCTTGGATCGGCATTTCCGATGCGATGGAGAGCGTCGCGACCGACGGCACGCACGGCCTCGTCATGAAGCTCAAGCGCCCGGCCCCGGCCGGCCTGATGGAACTCGCCTTCATCCGACCGGTCCGCTTCCTCTCGCCCAAGGCGGTGGACGCCGACGGCAACCAGACCGCGCCGATCGGCACCGGTCCCTGGGTGATCACCGCCAACGACAACAGCCACACCACGCTGGTCAAGAACGAGACCTATTGGGGGCCGGCGCCTGCCTTCAGCGGCGTTGAACTGCTGGTCGTGCCGGACGAGTTGGCCCGCGCCAACGGCCTGCGCGCCGGCGATCTCGACATTATCGGCGGCGACTGGGTGTCGCCGCTGTCGCCGCGCCGTGCGCGCGCTCTGGAGAAGGACGGCGGCGTCAGCATCTATAGCGAAGCCGGCACCACGACCATGCTGCTCGGCTACTCGCCCGCCCCCAACGCCATCGTCGCCGACAAGGCGGTGCGCGACGCCATCTATGTCAGCATCGATCGCGCCGCCATGGCCAAGGTGCTGTTCGAGGGTTTTGCCGATCCTATCGCCGACCTGTTCCCGGCCGTCATTCCGCTCTCGGGGACGCGCCACGATGTGCCGACCCGCGATGTCGCCGCGGCCAAGGCTGCGCTCGCCGCGGGCGGCTGGACCGAGGCCGGTGGCGGCTGGGACAAGGGCGGCACCCCGCTCACCCTGCGCTTCCTCGTCTCCGAGGAGTCGCTCCCCGGCTCGCGCCGCATCGCCGAAATGATCCAGGGCATGCTGACCGAAACCGGCATGAAGGTGGAAATCTCCTCGGTCGACAACGCCACCATGCATGAGCGCCGCCCGGCCTTTGACTACGACCTGACCTTCTTCACCACCTATGGCGCGCCTTACGATCCGTATGGTTCGCTCGGCAACATGTTCCTGTCCAACGTCGACAGCGGCCCGGACGGCAAGGTGTTTGCGCATCCCGACCTCGATCCGATCGTCACCGCCGGCCTGCAGGCAACGAGCGGCGCGGACGCAGCGATGCAGGCGATCTACGATTGGCTCGACACCAATCGCGGCATCTGTCCGCTGGTCGCCGCGCAACGGCTCTGGGCCTATGGTCCGAACGTCGCCAAGTTCACCCTGCCGCCCACGGACTATGACATGCCGTTCGAGGGCATCGAGCTCAAGGCCTGATCACACAGGAAGCGGGGGAGGCGGCAGCGTGTTCAACGCATTCCTGAGACGTGCGGGCGTCGCAGCCCTGCTGATCGTGGCCGCCTCGGCGCTGACCTTCGCCCTCGTGGCGATTGCGCCGGGCAAC
>JAEUMC010000154.1 GCA_016793415.1 Devosia sp.
GCGCCGGCACAAGGCCTCGACCAAGAGGCGCGCATTGTCGTGGTCATGCTTGAGCTGCGGCATCATCGTCTGGAGCGCCACCAGCCCCGCCGCGGCCATCGGGCCCGCCGGCCTGATCCCGCCGCCAAGCCGCTGCCGCAACGTCACGGCCCGTGCGATCAGCGCGCGCGACCCCACCAGCAGCGCGCCGTTTGGGGCGCACAACCCCTTGTTGAGGCTGAGCGAAACGCTGTGCGCTGCCGCTGCCATTACCGCCGGCGAGAGGTCGAGCGCCACGGCCGCATTGAAGAAGCGGGCGCCATCGACATGCAGTGCCGCCCCGGCGAGGCGGGCCAACTCGCCAACCGCCTCGATGTGGGACAGCGGCAACGCGCGCCCACCCGAGCGATTGTGGGTTGTCTCGAGCACCACCAGCCGCGCGCTCGAGCGCTGCGGATGCGCCGAGCCGTCGAGGGCCATGGCCAGCGCGTCGAGCGGCAACTGGCCGTTGTCGCCATCGAGCCCTCGGGTCATCGTGCCCGCCAAAGCGGCCACGCCCCCTGCCTCCGAGGTCAGGCAATGGCTCTGCGCGTCGCCGATCACCACGTCGCCGGGCGCTGTCTGCGCCATCACGGCCACGAGGTTGGCCATGGTGCAGGTGGGAAACAGCAGCGCATCCTGCTTGCCGAGCAGCTGCGCCGCATAGGCTTCCAGCGCCCGCTGGTGGCGGTTCTCGCGCAGCTCGAAGCCATCCGGCTCTGCGGCCGCCCTGGCCATCGCGTCCAGCATGGCCTCGGTCGGAGGTCCCAGAAAGTCGCTGCGCAGGTCGTAGGTCACTTGCTAACCGCCATAGCCATAATCGCGCCGGGCGGCATCGAGGCTGACGAACCCCTCGCGGATATCCTCGGCGAGCCGCGCCGGATCACGCCGTTCCGGCGCGCCAAACCCGCCGCCGCCCGGCTCGAAGAGTGTGAGCACATCGCCGGGCCGGAGGAAGTAACGTCCCTTGGGATGCACCGGTGCGCCATTGATGAGGCAGGCCCGCAGGGTTCCGGGCTTGCCGCCGGCGAGGCCCTGCGCCGCGAACTGCGTTCGGCCCGCGAGGCAGGAGATGGTCAGCTCGTTGCCGGTATCGTTGACGAGTTCGATCTCCTGTCCCAGCCCGCCGCGAAACGCCCCGGCTCCGCCGGAATCGGTCAGCAGCGCCTTCCGGCGTACCGTCATGCCGGTGATGTCTTCCCACACCTCGACCGGCGTCCCGGTCATGTTGGAGGGGCTCGGCATGGTTGGCAGCCCGTCCGTCCCCTTGAGCGCTCCGAACCCGCCGGAGGAGAAATAGATCGAGGACACGCCGCGCCCGTCGCGATGACGCCCCTGGATGTTGACGAGGCTCATCATGCCCGATTCCGCCTGCACCCGGTCCGGCACGATCTGGGCGAGGGCGCCCATGGTCAGCGGATTGACGAAATGGCCGATGACATGGCGGCCCCCCGTCGGGTAGGGCGGCAAGGCGTTGAGGATGCAGTTCTCAGGCGCACTGACCGTGATCGGCGTCACGCAGCCGATATTATTGGGGATCGCCGGCGTGGTAACGCACTTGACGGCGTAGACCACGAACGCCTTGCTGTAGCCGATCGGAACGTTGATGCCCATGTTCAGCGCCGGGCTGGTTCCGGTGAAGTCGGCATGGATCCGGTCGCCGATGACGTCGAGCCGAATGGCGAGTTTCAGGCTGCTTTCGCCGCCCTCGACCTCGATCGCATGCTCATAACTGCCGTCCGGCATCGCGGAAATCGCGGCGCGCAGCGCCCTCTCGGAATTTGCGACGATCGCGTCGGCCACATCGTCGATGCCGCTGAGCCCGTACTCGTCGAGAAACTCCACCAGGAGGCGCGCCGCCACCTCGTTGCAGGCGATGTTGGCGTGGAAGTCGCCCAGCGTCTGCTCGGGCACCCGCACATTGAGGCCAATGAGTTCGAACAGCAGCGGGTTCGGCCGGCCCTGTTCGACCAGCTTCACCACCGGCAGCCGCAGGCCTTCCTCGTAGATCTGCCGGGCAGTGGCCGAAAAGCCCAGTCCGCCGATATCGGGCAGGTGGGTGATCGAGAGCGAATAGGCGACGATCCGGCCGCGATGGAAGATCGGCCGCAGCACATTGATGTCATAGAGGTGCCCCGTACCGATCCAGGGGTCGTTCGTGGCCAGCACGTCGCCGTCGCGCAAGGTGTGCGGCGGGTGCTTTTCCAGCATCAGCCTGACGGTGTTGGGCGCCGTGCCGGTAAAGGAGGGCACGCTGTAGGTGCCCTGCGCAATGGAGCGCATCTTGCTGTCGAACAGCATGCAGGAGAGGTCGTAGCTCTCCCGCACATTGGTCGAGAACGAGGTTCTGACGAGGCTGCTCAAGGTCTCGTCCGTGATCGAGATCAGGCGGTCCCAGATGATGCCCAGGCTGACCGGGTCGATGACGCTCATTGCTGACTCACTCCACAAACGTCGACAACGAGATTGAGATGGCGATCGATGGTCGCACGGTCGCCGAAACCGAGCACCAGCGTCGACTCGCGCTCCTCGATGATGGCTGGGCCGTCGACCACCGAGCCAATCCGAAGCCGGTAGCGATCGAGCACCGGCACCAGCACCGGCCCATCCTCGGGGAAATAAGCCAGCCGCTCGCCCTTGAGCGCCGCTCCCGGCGAGAAATCCCGGTCGTAGCGGAATGGTTGGCCCGCCATTGGTTCCGGCCCGACGGCCTCGATCTTCCAGTTGACGATTTCCACGGGCTCATCGATCTCGATGGGTGAGAACACCGCGCGATAGACATCGAGGAACGCCGCAGCCAGCCCGTCGGGGCTTTCGCCGGCGGGCACCTCCAGTTCATAGCCTTGCCCCTGATAGCGCATGTCGAGGCGTCGCGTGATGGACACGGCCTTCCCGGTCAGCCCCGCATCGGCGAGCACTTCGCGCACGTTGCGCTCCATCCCGCCGAAGGCCTCCCCATAGGCCGCGTCGTCGAGAGCCGCGACGCCGATCCGTTGCGAGCGCGCAAGCTCGAAGGAGAACGGGCTGCGCAACAGCCCCAGTGCCGACATCACCCCGGCGCCCGGTGGCAGCACGACGCGCGGCACGTTGAGCTTGGCGGCGATGCGCACAGCTTGCGTCGGGCCGCTGCCGCCAAACGCCACCATGCTCGAGGCGCGGTAGTCGAAGGCTCGCTCCGAGGCGTGGATCCGGAAGGCACTGGCGACGCGCTCGTTCACAGCCTCATGGATACCCCAGGCGGAGCGGATCACCTCGAGCCCGAGCGGCTCGGCGATGCGGGTCGCGATGCTCCGTCGCGCCGCCTCGACATCGAGACCCATCCGACCGCCGAGGAACGAATCTGCATCATAGTAGCCGAGCACCAGGTTGGCGTCGGTCAAGGTCGGCTCGGTGCCACCTCGGCCATAGCAGGCCGGTCCCGGCTTTGCGCCGGCGCTGCTCGGGCCCACGGTGATCACCCCCCGCTCGTCGATGCCGGCAATCGAGCCGCCGCCCGCGCCGATCTCGATCATGTCGATCACCGGTGCCTTGGCCGGCAGGCCGCTACCCGCTTTGAACTCGTGGACACGAGCCACTTCGAGCTCGTATTTGCGCAACGGCCGCCCATCGCGCACCAGCGCGCCCTTGGCCGTAGTGCCTCCCATATCGAAGGAGAGGAGGTTGTCGATGCCGCCCACCCTGCCGTGGTACGCCGACATCAGAGCGCCTGCCGCGGGCCCGGATTCCAGCAATCTGATCGGAAAACGGCGTGCAGTGGCCGGGGTCACCATGCCGCCACCCGAAGTCATGATGTAAAATCTGCCGCCGAAGCCAATAGCCTTCAGCCTGTCGTCGATATGCGAGATGTAGCGGTCGACCAGCGGCTGCACGTAGGCGTTCATCGTCGCCGTGGTCCACCGCTCGTATTCGCGGATGTAGGGGAACACTTCGGACGATACCGACACCAGCAGTTCGGGTAGTGCCTGCCGCACCAGGCGGGCTGCCTGCTGTTCGTGGGCGTCGTCCGCGAAGCTGTTCAGGAAGCAGATTGCTATGGCCTCGATGCCCTGTTCGCGCAGGTCGCGTGCTGC
This sequence comes from Devosia sp., assembly GCA_016793415.1. Lineage (GTDB taxonomy): Bacteria > Pseudomonadota > Alphaproteobacteria > Rhizobiales > Devosiaceae > Devosia_A. Next base: position 4,089 of record JAEUMC010000154.1, read on the forward strand.
GGCGACAACCGCTTCGGCATCCAGCGGCTGCGTCACGGTTCGGTTGAAGCTGATGCGTTCAGGAATTTCACGGCGAAGACTGCGCGGCACTACGGCTTGCGGATAGGCGAGCCGCAGGTCGAACAGGTCGTAGCGACGCTCGCGGCCGATATCGAGGATGTCGCGCATTCCGGCCGTTACCAGCATGCCGGTCAGGCTGCCCTTTCGCTCGATGAGCGCGTTGGTCACCAGCGTCGTGCCGTGCACGAGAGCCGAGATGTCCTCGATTCCTACGGTTCCAGCGGCCAACAGCGCCTGAACCCCCTCGATTACGGCTTCAGACGGATCGTCGGGCGTCGTCAGCTGCTTGTGCAGGGTGACCGCACCCGTCTCCTCATCCACCAGCACGCAGTCGGTGAAGGTGCCGCCAATATCCACTGCGATCCGGTGCACGGTTCAATTTCCCCTTTGTCGTCCGGCATTGCCGGCAGAGATGGGGTCAAGTTGTCCGCTGTTGTCAAAGACTTGGTGTGTCGCGACTTTGAGCCGAAATCGGGCCCAGTTTCTGGCCACGTGGTTGAGGCATATTGACTGTCAGCCAGCGGCCCCGCTTCACGCGGCGGCAAGGGTGGGTGCGCGGCGCCCGTGCGACCGGCGGCTACCTCGAAATGCCTGCGAGTCCGGTTTGCGGTCGTCTGTTGAGCAACGAGTGCGCACGCGCCGTTCCCGGCTGCCTCGTGGCCCAGCCGCGATCAGCCAGGGCGGACCCGATCATTGCTTGACACACGGTATACCGTAGGCATCAATGCCGTACTTGTGATGGAGGGTGTGCCATGCGACTGGTCAGGGCGGAGAAATCGCTGATCGAGAACCCAGTGGATTTCGGCAGGCTCGGTCGGCAGGCCGGCGTGATCCGCGTTCCCGGCGACCCTGTCACCGGTGTCGCCGAAGCGCTCGTGCCCATCGTCACCATCGCCAATGGCACCGGACCGACTGTCCTCATTTCGGGCGGCAACCATGGCGACGAGTACGAGGGTCAACTCGCGGCGCTGCGTCTCATCCACGAGATCGATCCTGCACAGGTCGCCGGGCGCCTTATCATCGTCCCCGTCATATCAACCGAAGCTTCCAGGGCGCACACCCGTCTCTGGCCTTCCGGAGAGAACTTCAACCGATCGTTCCCCGGCGCTCCGGATGGGCGGCAGATCGAGCGGCTCGCGCACTTCTTCACCACCGTGCTGTTTCCCGCCGCCGATATCGTCATTGATCTCCATTCGGCGGGCGGCATCGGCTGGATTACGCCCTGTTCGCACATGTGCGTCCCCCGCGACCCGGTGCAGCGCAAGGCGATGCTCGAAGCGATGGAGGCCTGGAACTCGGATTTTCACTTCTTCTACACGTCGGACGGCAACTACCTGCCCAATGAAGCCGAGCGTCAGGGCAAGGTTGTCGTCACCACCGAACTCGGCGGCAGCAGCCGCATCCCGGTCGATGTGCAGGCGCTGGCCTGGAGCGGGCTGACCAATGTGCTGCGCCACTTCGGCGTGCTTGAAGGCGCGGTCGTCACACGCGCCTCGCTTGGCCTGCCGCCCGCCACCCTGGTCGACTGTCGCTACGACGACGGCAAGGTGGGCGCCGTCACCAGCGGCCTTTTCGACGCCATCGTCGCGCCCGTCGGCGGGCTGTTCGAAGTCGTCCTCGAACCGGGAAGTCCCGTTGTCGCGGGCCAGCCCGTCGGGCGCATCTGGTCTCCTGAGGATCCCAGCCGCGACCCGGTGGACCTCGTCTCCCCCTTTACCGGCTACCTCATTGGCCTACGCACTCTCCCGGTCGTCACGCAGGGCCAGAGCATGGCGCTCATCGGTCGGGAGATCGACCGCGAAACCCTACTGGCGAACGGCTGAGGACCGATCGCGCCGCCGCCCCACGCATGAGTGAACGAGCGCCGGGCGGTGCGCAGAGGGTGAAGCGGGTGCTACTCGGCCGGCAGGTAGTCGTTGCTGAAATAGGTCGAGAAGTCGGGCTTGTCGGCCAGCACCCCGCCGTTGCCGTCCTTGAGGATGCCCGCGGCGAAAAGATACTGACCGATGGCATCGATCTTCGCGGGGTCGATGGTGCCGATCGCGCCATCGGCATTCTGCAGATAATGCCCGTCGATCAGCGCCTGCAGCGAAGCCCGGATCAGCTTCCGATCGG
>JAEUMC010000480.1 GCA_016793415.1 Devosia sp.
GCTCCGCGCCGCCATCGGCAATGGCGCGAAGCTGGGTCTTGGTCCCGCCGATATCGATGCCGATCAGCAGCGGGGCCTCCAGGGGGCGGGCAAAGCTCATTGCTGGGTGAGGCTCCCGCGGATCCGCTGGCCGTCGCGCTCGAACAACAGGGCCCGTCCGGCATCGATGCCGAGGCGCACGCTGCTGCCGGCTCGCGCTGCATCGCGACGCGCCCGCACGATCATCGGCGTGCCATCGGCAGCCGTGAGGTGCACGAAGCTCTCGGCCCCCAGTTCCTCGACCAGGGTGACGCGACCCTGCAGTTCGCCCGGCGCATCATCGCCGGCAATCGTCAGATGCTCGGGCCGCAGGCCAACCGTCACCGCCCGGGCGCCGCCGCCAACGCCGCCGATCGGCAGCGCGATTTCGGCAGCCCCGCCAACGCCGCTGAGCTTAACCGCGCCGGCATCGGCCGAAACCAGCTGGCCGGCGAGGAAATTCATCTTCGGCGAGCCGACGAACCCGGCGACGAACTGGTTGTCGGGGTCGTCATAGAGGGTCAAGGGCGGCCCTGCCTGTTGGATCAGGCCGCCGGCCATCACCACCATCTTGTCGGCGAGCGTCATCGCCTCGATCTGGTCGTGCGTCACATAAATCATGGTGGTGCCGAGCCGCTTGTGGAGTTCGGTCAGTTCGGCCCGCATCTGTACCCTGAGCTCGGCATCGAGATTGGACAGCGGCTCATCGAACAGGAACACCCGGGGTTCGCGCACGATCGCCCGGCCGATGGCGACGCGCTGCTTCTGCCCGCCGGAAAGCTGCCCGGGTTTGCGCATGAGGAGCTTTTCGAGCTGCAGGATCGTCGCCGCTTCATTGACCCGTCCGGCAATGAAATCGCGCGCCTTGTGCGCCATGCGAAGGCCGAACGAGACGTTCTCGAACGTCGTCATATGCGGGTAGAGCGCATAGGACTGGAACACCATCGCCGCGCCGCGATCGGCCGGCTCGACCTCGTTCATCACCTCGCCCGCAATCGAGATGGTGCCGGCGCTGATCTCTTCGAGGCCGGAGATCATGCGCAGCAAGGTGGATTTGCCGCAGCCCGACGGGCCGACGAACACCACGAACTCGCCCTCTTCGATCGAGAGGTCGACATCCCTGAGGATGCTGACCGAGCCGAACGACTTCGAGACCGCGGAAATATCGAGGAAAGCCATTATTGCTCCTTCAGCCCTTGCTTCCCGACATGGCGATGCCCTGGACGATCTGGCGCTGGAAAATGAGAAAGAAGATCAGCGGCGGCACGGCCGCGAGGAGGTTCGCCGTCATCACCGTATCCACCGTGTGGTGCGAGAGCGGCGAGTTGAACAGGCCGACCACCTGCCCCACCGTGTAGAGCTCTTCCTTGGTGCCGACGATCAGCGGCCACATGTAGTTGCCCCAGGTCTGGATGAAGGTGAGGATGGCCAGCGTCACCAGCGCGTTGCGGCAGAGCGGCAGCACCACGTGCCAGTAGATCTGGAAGTGCCCTGCCCCATCGAGCCGTGCCGCCTCGATCATGTCCCTGGGGATGGCGCGCATGAACTGCACCAGCATGAACAGCCCGAAGGCCGAGGCGAGCCCCGGCACCACCAGCCCCTCCATGGTGTTGAGCCAGCCGAGCCGCGACACCAGCACATAGGTGGGGATGATGGTGACCGCGGTGGGCACCATCAGCGCCAGCAGCACCACGCCGAACAGGATCTTGCGCCCAGGGAACTCGAACAGCGAGAACTCGAAGGCAGCGAGCGAACCGACCAGCAGCACGCCGGCAATGGTCAAGAGCGCATAGAGGATCGAGATGCCGTAGGCCCTGAGATACCCGGTTTCGGCAAAGATCGTCGTGATCTTGTCGAGACCGGCGCCGAGCGAAGTCGGCCACAGCCGCGGGTTGAGCGATACCGGCTCGCCCGCCTGGGCGAACACCACGTTGATCATCCACCAGATCGGGAACACCGCAACAAGCGCAATGGCGATGGCCAGCGCCCATTTGAGCGCCGTCCACAAGGTAAAGCGGCGCAGCTTGCGCATCGGGCTCATCGGCGTTCACTCCAGGCGCGCAGGCCAAACATCACGCCGGTGACGACGACGATGGCGATGGTGAGCAGGAACCCATAGGCGGCGGCTTCGCCGAACTTCACCCCGCCAAACGCTCGCCCCATCATGTCCATGACCGGGAACAGCAGCGCATTGCGCCGTCCGCCATAGGAGGTGAAGGACGAGCCGGTCAGCAGCCAGGGCTTGTCGAACACCTGCATGGCCGAGATCAGCCCATAGGTGAGCACGAAGAACAGCACCGGCCACAGCATCGGGATGGTGATGTGGAAGAGTTGCTGGCGCTTGCTCGCGCCATCGAGCCGGGCGGCCTCGTAAAGCTCGGTCGGGATGTTCTTCAGCCCCGCGAGGATGATCACCATGTTGAAGCCTGCCGACACCCAGATATCCACCGCGATCAGCGCGTAGAGCATGGTGCCGGTGTCGTTGAGGAAGTTGACCGACGGGATGCCGAACCAGCCGAGCACGATGTTGAGGAGGCCGAAATTCGGCGCGTAGATCCAGCGCCAGATGGTGGCGGCGAGGAAGGCCGGCAGCACCACCGGCATGAAATAGGCGTTGCGGAAGAAGTTCGACCAGCGGCCGGTGAAGCTGTCGACCAGGAGCGCCAGGCCCAGCGCCACGAGGATGCCGAGCGGCACGGTGATGGCGATATAGGCGAAGAGGTTCCCCATGGCGCGGGAGAAATCGCGCGAGGCGAGGATCTTGGTATAGTTGGCGGCGCCGACGAACTCGGGCACCCGCACGCCGTTCCAATCGTGGAAGCTGTAATAGAGGCCGCTGAGGATCGGATAGAGGAAGAACACCGCGAACAGCACCATGAACGGCGCGATCATCAGGTAATGCGGCAGGTAGCGGCGAAACGGCATGGACGGCCCCTCGGTGGGCCGCGGCTGAACCAAGCCAGCCGCGGCACATGCGTGACGTGCAGGAGTTACTGGGCCATGCACTCGTTGAGAGCGGCGATCATCTCCTTGGCGCCTTCGGCCGGCGTGTAGTCGCCGTCCGCCGTAGCCGAGGCATAGTCGATCACCGTCGAGTTGTAGCAGCTGGGGATCGAGCCGACGAAATACGGCGCCGCCACTTCCATCGCGCCATGCGCCGCATCCACCGACACCTTGATCAGCGGCAGCGCCGAGACCTCGGGGTCAGCCATGGCAGCGGCGTTGGCATTATAGCGGGCGAGGAGCTTGGCCCAGCGCGCCATCTGCGTCTTCTCGGTGATGAAGGCGGCGAACTGGAAGGCGAGTTCCTGGTTCTTGCCCGGCGCCACGGCGACGATCTCGTAGCTGCGGATGCCGCCGGTCTTGCCGGCGGTGTCGCCCGGGATCAGCACGAAATCATACTTCAGCCCGCTGGCCTTGGCCGCTTCGTCATAGGTCGGGTTCACCCAAGGGCCGATGGTGTGGAAGGCCAGCTGGTTGGAGATGAACAGGTCCTTGGTGGCCTGGTCGTTGCGGCTGGTGCCGGTATTGAGCGGCACCATGTCGACAAACTTCTGCAGCACCGTGGTCATGGTGGCTTCGTCGATCCGCGTCTTGCGGTTGGCCCAGTCGAAACCCCAGGTCTCGGTATTGCCGGTGGTCGCGTAGATCTCGGCGATCGAGTTGAACACCAGCGTCTCGTCCGGGATGGCATACATGCCGGCGGCCTTGACCTTCTGCATCTGGTCGTACCACTCGGCCCAGGTGGCGGGCGGGGTCGTGGGGTCGATGCCGGCCTTTTCGAGCACGGTCAGGTTGCGGAACAGCATCGAGCCGAACCCGGTATAGGGCAGGCAGTAAAGCTCGTCCGGCTTGGGCATGCAGCTCGCCAGCGCATCCTTGTCGAACTGAGCGCGCTGTTCTTCGGGCAGCGCCATGAACTGGCTGTAGATATTGGCCATGGCGCCGACATCGACCAGCTGCGCGCCGACCGACTGGGCGTTCATGTAGACATCGGGAACCGTACCGCTGGCGGCGCCCGCCACCTGTCCGGCCGTCAGGTCGTCATCGCCCTTGCCGCTGATATTGATGGTGACGCCCGGGTGCGCGTCGGTGAATTCCTTGATGAACTCCTGCTGCATGGCGAGCGCGTCGCCCTGCGCGAAGTCGGAATAGACCCAGTATTCCAGCGTCACATCCTCTGCCATTGCCGCGCCGGCGAACCCGACGGCGATCAAGGCGGTGGCTGCCGTCAGGGCAGCCCGAAAAGCTTTGGTCGTCTTCATGATACCTCCTGTGCCATGCCCTGCGGCGCCTCGCGCCCCTCCAGAGTTAGCGGTTAGGCAGGTTAACTAATAAAACGATGCGATCAAGCCCATCGCTGCGGATCAAGTCTCAAATTTGCGCTTGCCAGAAAGTAAGGCTGCTATACTAATGCGCACCCATCCGGCGCAACCTCGACCCCTACGCGCCTTCTGCCACGCCCATCCATGGAGACGACGATGCCGGCACGCGTGCCCTTCCGCGACGCAATCGAGCTGGAGCCGCAGGCGCTGCGCAACGCGCTCGGCACCACCAGCGCGGCGCTCGACGCGGCCGATCTGACGGCGCTGCAAGCCGGCACGATCGGGCTGGTCGGCATCGGCGCCAGCCTCTATGCCGGCATCGCTGCCGCGGCACAGCTGCGGGCCCAGGGCCGCCGCGCCATCGCGCTGGCCGGTGGCGAGCTCTACGATGCGGCCGTCGACGCCGCCGACGCCTACATCGCCATCTCCGCCTCCGGCCGCAGCGTCGAGCCGGCGCGCGCCCTGGCGCTTCGGCCCAGGGCCATCACCTTCGGCATCGCGCAAGCGGCCGATACCCCGATGCGCGCCTCGGTCGGCCAGATGCTCGGCACCGGCAGCGGCGTCGACAGCGGCCCCAACACCACCAGCTACATGGGCTCGCTGCTGGCGCTGGCGCTGCTCGCCGAACGCGTCGGCACGCCCTCGGGCTTCGACTGGACCAGCATCGGCGACCTCCTCGCAGCGACCCGCACCGCGACGGCGGACGCTGTGGCCCGCGCCGGCAAGCTGCTCGCCGGCAAGCGGGCGCTCGATTGCGTCGGCGCCAATGTCGCCTACGGCACGGCGGGCTATGCCGCGCTGCTGCTGCGCGAGGCGGTCCGCGTCCCCTCGCAGAACTGGGACACCCTCAACTTCCTCCACGGCCCGATGGAGCCCAACGATGCCGGCACCGGCGTCATCGTCTATGGCGATGGCCGCGAAGTGCAATTGGCCGAGGATCTCGCCGGCTTCGGCATCGCCACGGTGCTGATCACCAGCGTTGACGTCGCCGAGCGCGACAACCTGGTGGTGATCCGCATCCCCCGGACCTCGAACGGGCTCGCCACCGCGATCCTCGCCTCGCTCCCCACCCAGCTGATCATCGCCGACCTCGCCGAAGCCGCCGGCCTGCCGGTCTGCATCTTCCGCTACCGGCAGACGGATACGAAGCTGCCTGAGCTGGCCTGACCACTCTTGCGCAACGTGGCCGGCCCACGGATCCTGTTGGTCCGCGGGGCCGGGTTGCCGAATGGACCTTCTGCAACAGGCCCGGTTCGTGACATGACAACAGGGAACGGACTAGGCTTGGTCCAAATGGCTCTGCTGACGGTGTGTCGGTCTTGAACGTAGCTTTCACCACGCCCCCTGCCCCATTGACCGAGAGCGCCCGCGCGGTGTTCCGGCGCATCATCCTCCTGGGTCGAGCCACCCGGCCGATGCTCGGGAGCCTGCTCGATTTTTCAAAGCCCACCATGTCGGCGGCGATCCTCGAACTCAGCGAACTGGGGCTGGTCGAGCCGGTCGGCACCACGCAGGGCGCCAGCGGCCGCAAGGCCACGGTCTATGGCCTCGGGCGTGAGGCCGGCTATGTCATCGGCGTCGATGCCGGCGCCACCCAGGTGCGCGCCATTGCCCAGACCCTCGATGGCACCGTGCTCGCCGAAATCGAGCAGACCCCGTCCGCCGAAGCCGTGCATCTCAATGCCGAAACCGGCAAGGCGATCCGCACTATCCTGAAGCGCCTGCGCCAGAACACCACCGCGCATGGCCCGCTGCGCGCCGTCTCGGTCGCCGTGCCGGTGATCGTTTCGAAGAACCGCCCCGAGCTCGCCTATCGTGCCGACCTCGATGTCGTCCGCGACTCGATCGGCGAGTTCGACGATGCGCCCGTGGTATTCGAAAACAACGTCAACTGCGCCACCATTGCCGAACTCGATCGCGGTGGCGCCCAGGGCCGGCGCTCCTTCGCCTATCTGCAGGTGGGCGTAAAGCTCGGCCTCGGGCTGGTGCATGATGGCCGGCTGTTCCGTGGCGCCAACGGCGCCGCCGGCGAAGTCGCCCGCCTGCCCTTCCCCTGGTCCGAGAGCAGCGCCCCGCATCGCAGCGGCCTCGAGGATTACCTCGGCTCGCACGCCCTGATGCAGCGCGTCGGCGCCGACTGGACCGACCGCGGCGCCCCACCGCAGACTGCCCGCGAACTGTTCGAAATGGCCGCCAACGGCTCCAAAGCCGCCCGCCGCCACGTCGAACAGCACGCCCTCGACATCGGCCGCATCGCCGCCTCGGTGGTGAGCATCTTCGACCCCGGACTGATCGTCATGGGTGGTGGCGTCGGCCAGAACGAATTGCTGCTGCCGCTGGTCCGCGACGTCATCGCCGAACTCACCTGGCAGACCGAAGTCACCACCAGCCAGCTGCCCGCCCGCGGCACGGTGCTCGGCGCCTCACAACTGGCGGTGCGCGAGGCGGTACAGTTGCTGACCGGAACCGAGCATCTGCCGGTTTATGGGGAGTAGTGCCGCAAGCCCGCGGATCAGGCGCCCTGCCCGCGATCCGTGACCTCACGCGCTCTTGCGGTTTGACACGTGATCAGAGCGCCGCAGCTGCGGCGCACCAGGCCGACCGGGGACCATGCGGTCCCCGCCGGCCTGCTGCAGTGACAGCGAAGCCCTTATGCCGGGCTGGCGGCGACGTCGGAGCCGACGTCGATGCCGGCCTGGACGTTGGCGGCCGCCACTTCAAGCCGGGCGGCGAGGTTGGGCTC
>JAEUMC010000489.1 GCA_016793415.1 Devosia sp.
GTGTGTCCGAAACGTGCTGCCATACCTAAGATAGGGCAGATGAACGGCATTTGAATAGGCGGAAAGAAGAAGCGGCCCGGAGGCCGCTTGCTGAAAGTGCCTAGACGGCAGCAAGGGGGTACACAGGCAGCTCGTAACAGTACTCGGCGACGACTACCGGCCGGGCCGTGCCGCCCACTACGAAGCTGGTCGGAATGTATGGCGTGCAGCCATCCTCGGTTTCGATCAGCGACTTGTTCTCGGTAATGGTGTCGCAAAAGCCGCCCGGGCGCTTGTAGCCTTCCGGGGCGTCGGGACCACACAGCGTGCTCTTGCTGGCGTCGTAAGCGAACGACGGGGTGGCGACCGGGAAGGCAACAAGCGACGCGGCCAAGAGGGCCAGCGCGATAGTCTTGTGCATGCTATTCTCCTGTTAGACGGGCAGTCCGCGCGACGGCGGAATGCGAGGCGGACCATGTCGTCCGCTTCGATGCGGGTCTGATAGGAGTGAGGCTTTGAACGGATTCCGAACCTGCGGTTCAGGAAGAGTTCAGCGAATTGTCGGGTCGCGGAACTGTACGCCGAGTTCCTTGACGGAACGCCAGATGACGACGCAGGCCTGCGGGCGGACCTTTTCGACCACCAGGTCAAAGGTCCGGGGGATACGGGTAACCGAGGCGACCTCGAGCTTGGCGCCGGTCTCGGACAGGTTGCGGATAATGCAGCGCATCCGGGTGCGCCCGCCGTCGAAGACGATTGTCGCCTCGATCATGGTGTTGCGGCGCGGCGAAAGCCGTTTCTCGAGACGAATATCCAAGCTCAAACCCCCAAAGCCCGCGCGGGACAATGCCGATGCGGCGTTGGCGAACTCCTTACGGAATGGATAAAGTTACGGCGCGAGTTGCCTATTGCATTCCGGCCAGTTGCAGGCCTTGTAGATAACGCGCCAGCAGTGACGGATACATGAAGCGCAGCCCATCGCCGATCGAGGCGATGCTGACATCGGGGTGCGCGCGCTGGAAACGCTCGAGGGCATCGCGAGCCGCGGCAAGATCTCCGTGATGCGCGTAGTACACCGCGAGGTCGCGATGCGGCCAGGTGAGCCCCGGACGCTCGGACATGGCGCGCTGCGCCCAGCCGATAGCCTGCTGCGGCCGGCCGGCGGCGAAGTTGGCAAGGCCCATGCCCAGGTGCACGTTGAAGGCGAACGGATCCATGGGCGAGAGCCGCGCCGAGCGTTCGAAGGCGGCAAGCCCCTCTTCCGGAGTGCCCAGATAGACGTGGCCCCAGCCGCGGCGCATCCAGGCCCAGGCGTGATTGGGGTCCAGTTCCAGCGCCCGATCGGCAAAGGTAGCGGCCTGTCGGACATCGCCGCCCAGCATCATCATGGCAGACGCCAGCGCCGTCAGGGCTGTCGGATCGTCGGCGATCTGCTGCGACGCGGTTTCGACCAGGGCTGCGGCCGTGCGGCGCTCGGCGGCGAAGTCGGCTGTCCAGTTATAGGCAACCTGCTGACCATGCGCCCAGGCGGCCAAGGCCGCGGCGAGGCCATAGTGCGGCTCCAGCGCCAGCGCGCGGGTCAGCAGTTCGATCGCCTCGTGATTGTCTTCGGGGCTGTGCGACCACAAATGGGGCAGGGAGCGCATCACGAGATCGTAGGCGGCCAGCGTCTCGGGTCGTTTCTTGCGCGCTCGCTCCACTTCGGCGCGACGGATGGAGGGTTGGATGGCGCTCGCCACTTCGGCCGCCATGCGGTCCTGCAGGTCGAACAGGTCGGCGACTGCACCATCGACCCTGTTGGACCAGATATGGCTGCCGGCCTCGGTCTCGACCAGCTGCGCGGTGATGCGAACGCGTTCGCCGACCCGGCGCACCGAACCTTCCACGACGTAGCGCACACCGAGATCGCGGCCGATCTGGCGGATGTCGATGCCGGCGCGGCCCTTGTAGGTGAAGGCCGAGTTGCGAGCGATGACGAAGAAGTCCTTCACCCGGCTGAGTGTCGCGGTGATCTCTTCCACCACGGCATCGGCGAAATAGCTCTGATCGGCTTCCCCGGACAGATTGTCGAACGGCAGCACCACCACCGAGGGACGGTTGCTCGGCGGCGGGGGTGGCGGCGACTCGGGCTGTTGAGGGCGGATCAGTCCGGCGGGATGCCAGGCGTAGATGCGGACGGTCTTGGAGATGTTCTTGAGCTCGGTCGGCCCCATGTCGACAAAGGGCAGCTCGATGGTGCCATCGAGATACTGGTACATCCACTTGGTGATGCACATGCCGCCGGCGGGGGAATGGCTCTGCACCCGCACCGCCAGGTTGATGCCCGAGCCATAGAGGTCGTTGCCGGCCACCAGCACGTCGGCAAGCACGATGCCGGCGCGCACCTGGAACATCTCGCCGCCCGGGGCGTGGATCTTGCGCTCGTGGATCTGGCGTTGCAAGTCGGCGGTCCACTGCACCGCCGCGACGACACTGTTGAACTCGGCCAACAACCCGTCGCCCATGGTCTTGAACACCTTGCCGCCGGCCGCTCCGATGGTGCGCGAGATCAGCCGATCGTAGACCCGCTGCACGAGGCGCAGGGTTTGACGTTCACTGCGCTCGACAAGGCGGGAATAACCCACGATATCAAGCGATACGATCGGGACCAAGCGGCGATCTGGTTGAGCCATACTGTATGCTTCTGCTGCAAGCTCTCGCTCTATAGCACTGTGAAATGTAACGGAGATAGCTGGCGTACGTTCTGCTTCAGAACAATTCGCGCCGGCGCAGTCTTGCTCGGCCCGCCGATGCGCTCATGCCGCCGGCTGGCATGCGGCGGCGCGGTCGAGCAGCAGAATGCGCTCGCGCTCGTTGCGGGTCAGGCTGGCGGCCCGCTCGAACTCGGTACGCGCCTCGGCGAGGCGACCGAGCTTGACCAGGAAATCACCCCGCACGCTGGGCAGCAGATGGTAGCTCCGCATGGCCGGGTCATCGGCAATGGCGTCGAGGATGGCGAGGCCGGACGCGGGGCCGAATGCCATGGTATGGGCGACGGCACGGTTGAGCTCGATCACCGGGCTCGGGGTCATCTCGGCCAGCATGTCATAGAGCGCGGCGATCCGCCGCCAATCGGTATCCTCGGCCTTGCGGGCGCGGGCGTGGCAGGCGGCAATCGCGGCCTGGAGGACATAGGGCCCGGCGCCGACCAGGCTTTCAGCCCGGTCGAGGGCGGCAAGCCCGCGGCGGATCAGCATTTGGTCCCAGAGGGCGCGATTCTGTTCGAGCAGCAGCACCGGTTCGCCATTCGCGCCGGTGCGGGCACGCAGCCGCGAGGCCTGAATTTCCATCAGCGCGACGAGGCCATGCACTTCGGCATCCTCGGGTGCGAGACCGGCGAGAATGCGGCCGAGCCGCATCGCCTCCTCGCAGAGCTGCGGTCGGGTCCAGTCGTCGCCGGCGGTGGCGGAGTAGCCTTCGTTGAAGATCAGGTAGAGCACCTCGAGCACCGAGGCCATGCGCCCGGCGCGCTCTTCGGCGCGGGGCACCTCGAACGGCATGCCAGCTTCCGCGAGGCTCTTCTTGGCGCGCACGATACGTTGGGCGATCGTCGGTTCGGCGGCGAGAAAGGCGCGGGCGATCTCGTCGGTAGTAAGGCCGCCGAGCAGGCGCAAGGTCAGCGCGACGCGCGCCTCGGGCGAAAGGACGGGGTGGCAGGAGGTAAAGATCAGCTTCAGCAGGTCGTCGCCGACATCGTCGTCGAGCGGGGTATCGAGGTCGGGCGCAGTGGATTCGATCTCGCGCAGGTCGTAGCCGAGCTCGTCGAGCTTGCGCGCCGCCATCTTGTTGCGCCGGAAATAGTCGATGGCGCGGCGCTTAGCGGTTTGCATCAGCCAGGCGCCCGGATTGCGGGGGACGCCGCTTTCCGGCCAGTGGTTGAGCGCGACGATGAGCGAATCCTGCGCCAGCTCCTCGGCGAGGCCGACGTCGCGGACGATTCGGGTCAGGCCAGCGATCAGCTTGGCCTGCTCGATGCGGAACACCGCCTCGATGGCGCGATGGGTTTCTCTGTCGGTCATGGCGGCGGATCAGACCAAATCCGACCCGCCTGAGCAAGGTGTTGCCCCGCGCCATGGCACGGCGCCTACTCGGATCGGCGCAGCGCGCTGCGGGCTGCGTCCTTGCTGGCCATGGCCTCGGTATAGGCGTCGCCGAAATCCTCTTCGGTGAAGAGCTGGCGGATCTCGATCTCGACATTGCCGTGCCCATCTCGCTTGGGCCAGGTCTTCACCCACTCGATCGCCGCCTCTCGCGAGGGAACTTCGATCAGCGTGTAGCCGGCGATCAGTTCCTTGGCCTCGGCAAACGGGCCATCGATCACCGTGGGCCTGCCGTTGCTGAACTTCACCTTGGCGCCGCGCGAGCTCGGCATCAGGCCGGAACCGGCGATGACGATGCCGGCTTTGGCGGCGTCCTCGTGGAACTGCGTCATGTCGGCGATGAGATCGGCCCCCGGCATCACCCCGGCCTCGGTCTCGGCGTCCGCCTTGCGGATGACCATGAACTTCATGTCTGTGTCCTCGTAACAGTGATCAGTTGGTGATGGGCTTCTGGTTGGCGTCGCGCCAGGCCTGTTCCTTGGCGACAGCCTCCTGGGGGACGATCTCGGCAAAATCGGCTGCCTCGAAGACGCGGCGGAGTTCGATGGTCTCGCCATCCTCGAACGGGATGCGCCGGACCCACTCGATAGCCTCCTCGCGCGACTTGACGCTGATGACCCAGAAGCCGGCGATCAGCTCCTTGGTCTCGGCAAAGGGACCATCCCTCACCACCAGAGTGCCGGCTTCCGAGGTGACGCGTGCGCCCTGGCGCGAGGGGTGCAGGCCCTCGGCGGCGAGCAGGATGCCGGCATTGATGAGCGCTTCATTGAAACGCCCCATCGCCTCGAAGGCCTCCGGCGGCGGCATGATGCCGGCTTCGCTGTCGGCAGTGGCTTTGACGATGATCATGAAGCGCATCTTCGGTTCTCCTTGTGCCCGCGGATGTCGCGCTCGACAGGGGCGCAAACTCATCCAGCTTCGATGACACGACGAACGAGCGCTCGGCAGATCGACAAGTGCGACGAAAATTGTTCGGAGGCGGTCAGTAGACCGTGGTGAGAACCTCGATCTCCTTGGCCGCACCGGGCTGGACCTGGAACTCGCGGCTGTAGGGCTTGTCGCCGCGCTTGGCGATGACCAGGTAGTCGCCTTCACCCAATACGGTCGAGGGGAAGGCGCCGATATTGGAGAAGACGGTCTGGCCGTCGGCGGTCTTCACCGTCCAGTCGATATCGGCGATGGCTTCGCCGCCGGCTTCGCTGACCAGCTTGAACGAGATCTGCGCGGCGCGGTGGTAGAGCGTCGCGTCCGTCAGTTGGCCGGGCTCGACGCGGAGGTCAGCGCGCACCACGGCGTTCACGTCCCCGAAGTAGGAGACGATGTGGTAGGTGCCGGCATTGAGGGTGACGATGTCGTTGGGGCTGAGGTTCTGCGCCACCAGCGTGCGATCGGCCTCGGTGCTGCCGCTGGTGTAGATGTCGAAGCGGAGCAGGTTGATCGGGATGGCGACGTCGCCGGTCACCGCCGCGTTGAGGCGCATGGCGCCGGCATCGAGGATCAGGGATTTCGAGTTCTCGCCCTCGGCGACGGTCAGCGTGTCGGTGGTCTGGGCGCGGCCATAGGCGACATGCACGACATAGCTGCCGGGCGGCAATTGCAGGTGCGCGGTGGCGTCGTCGGATTTCTGCGCCAGCACCAGGTCGCCGGCGGCGTCGGTACGGGTTTCGAAAACGCGCCAGGTGACCCCGTCGGGCAGCGAGTTGCCGTCCTCGGTGATCTTGGCCATCAGCGTCACCGGCTGCGGCGTGGTGTTGACGGCGACGGCCTCGGCAGCAGCGGCCGCCGGACCGGGGTCGATTGCGGCTGGCGCGGCAACATCGGCATTTGCCAGCTCGGCTGCGGGAGCCGCGGCCGGCTGCTCCACCGTTTGCGGCATGCGGTCGGCGCGGCGGGGCAGGGGAACCGGCGGGTCCTCGGCGATGGCCAGCATCGGCGCGAGCATGGCCGCGATCCCGAGAATGCCGATCCAGTACCTGAGCTTCACCTCTAGACCCCGCAAACGGCGCCCCGCAGCGCCTCGCTTCAATATGCCTCGCGTGCCTACGCTTGGATTAGGGAAAAGCTGTGTCATAAGGGCCGGACGCTCGCAAGGACCAGACCATGCCCATCAACGCCGCAGTGCGCGACTACCTCAAGACCCGCCGTTCCGTCGGCATCGGCTTCCTCAAGGATCCCGGTCCGACGCCGGAAGAGCTGCAGGAAATCCTGACCATCGGCACCCGGGTACCCGACCATGGCAAGTTCGTGCCGTGGCGGCTGATTCTGATCGAAGGCGACGACCGGATCAAAGCCGGCGAGAAACTCGCCGAGATCGCCAGGCGCAAGCGGCCCGAGCTCGATGAGGCAGGGCTCGACATCGAGCGGCGCCAGTTCCTGCCGGCGCCGGTGACCATCGGCGTGCTGCTGTCGCCCAAGCCGAACCCCAAGGCGCCGGAGATGGAGCAGCTGCTGTCGGCCGGCAATGTCTGCTTCAACCTCTCGCATGCCGCCTTCGCCATGGGCTTTGCCGCCAGTTGGACCAACCGCTGGTATGGCTTCGACACCGAGGCGCAGACCATGCTGGGCGCGCGCGGCGGGGAGCGGTTCGTCGGTTTCATCCATATCGGGACGCCGACCACGGTGATCGAAGACCGCGACCGGCCGAACCTCGACGAGGTAGTGACGCGTTGGCAGGGCTAACCATTCGTTAACCAGTCGCGGGTGATTGGTTAACCGAACGTTAGCAACGGACCCTTCGAGTCGATGGGCGTGAAGCCGATATCGGTGCCGCAGCCGCTAGCCTATGCCATGGATACGGCAGGGGCGAAGAGCGACGTCGATTTCGACTATCTGCTGCGCACGGCGATCCGCGAAAGCAGCCTCAATCCCGAAGCCAAGGCCCGGACGTCGAGCGCGACCGGGCTGTTCCAGTTCCTCGACAGCACCTGGCTGCAGGTGATGAAGCAGGAGGGGCCGCGCCTCGGCTACGGCCAGTATGCGGATTCGATCAAGGTCGACGCGGACGGCGATTACTACATCGCGGACAAGGCGCTGCGACAGGAAGTTCTGAAGCTGCGTGAAGATCCGCAGATCGCTTCGGACATGGCGGCAGCCTTCACCCGCAGCAACGGCGCGTACCTGTTTGAGAAGTTCGGCCGGATGCCGAGCCCGGGTGAGCTCTACATCGCGCATTTCCTCGGAGCGCAGGGAGCGGAGAAGCTGTTCAACGCCGGCCTCAAGGATCCGGACCAGATCGCCGCCACGCTGTTCCCCAAGCAGGCCAAGGCCAACCGGGCGATCTTCTATGAAGGCGGCGAGGCGCGAACGATTCGCGAGGTCTACCGGGCGCTGGTCGACAAGCATGACGGCGCCGTCGATCCACGCTTTGCCACCCAGCAGTTGGCGGTGGACCCGGCGGCGTCAGCCGGCAAGTGGGACACGACCCCGG
>JAEUMC010000500.1 GCA_016793415.1 Devosia sp.
ATTCCGGCCCGTCTCGACGTTGATCTGTCGGACGGTTTCAACACCTGCCAGCAGCAGAGCCAGGAAGCCCTCAAGGCCTCGATCGCCGACGGCGCGCTGGTTCGCTCCATGGCGCACAACATGACCGTGCTCCAGAAGTACCGTGGCGCGATGATGGATACCATCACCGAGTTCGTGAACACGCCTGAGATGACCTCGGAAGAAGCGGCCAACATCATGGCCGACGCCGTCGAAGCTCAGATGTAACTGTCGTAAGGTTGGCCGGCCGCGTGCCTCATCGCATGCGGCCGGTTCCCTTGGCGGCCGTTTTGGAGGGCATTCCGTTGGCTATGGCAGGTCAGTCCGTTTCGACTGGCACGAGTACATGGGACCGCATCAAAAAGTGGACCCCCATCTTCATCATCGCGCCGTCTATCCTCGCATCTTTCATCTACGTCTTCGTCTTTGCCGGCTGGACGTTCTACATCTCGCTCAGCGACTCCACGTTGCTGCCGAGCTACGGTTTCAGGGGCTTTGAGAACTACGTCTCGCTCTGGACCAACCGACGCTGGAGCGTCGCCTACAGCAACCTGCTGTACTTCTCGGCCTTCTACGTCACCATCTCGATGGCCTTCGGCCTGCTGCTGGCCATCCTGATCGACCAGCGGATCCGCGCCGAGTCGTTCTGGCGCACGATCTTCCTCTACCCGCTCGCCGTCAGCTTCATCGCCACCGGTACGGTGTGGCAGTGGCTCTACAACCCCTCGAGCGGCATCCAGTTTCTGGTCAACTCGCTGGGCTGGACCGATTTCCAGTTCGCACTCACCACCGACCGCAAGAACGCCATCTGGGCGATCATCATCACCGGCATCTGGGGCTCTGCGGGCTTCTCGATGGCGCTGTTCCTCGCCGGCCTCCGTTCCGTCGATCCGGACATCATCAAGGCCGCGCAGATCGACGGGGCCAGCTGGTTCCGCACCTATCGCAAGGTGATCCTGCCCACCATCGGGCCCATCTTCATCGCGGTGGCGGTGGTGCTGCTGCAATTTGCCATCAAGACCTTCGATCTCGCCGTGGCGCTGACCAATTCCGGCCCGGGCATCTCGACCACCTTCCCCGCGACCTACGTCTACGACTTCATGTTCCAGCGTGGTGAAATCGGGCAGGGCGCTGCTGCGGCCATGATGGTGCTGGCGGCACTCGCCATCGTCCTCGTGCCCTATTCGCTCTATCTGGTCTGGCGCAAGCGTCGGGAGGCGAGCAATGGCTGACGCGGTTCTCGCCACCAACGCAGTCGAAGACAAGGAAGCCGCGATCGCGAGCCGTCGCCGCCTCGTCTCGCGTATCGTGATCTACGGGCTGCTGGCCCTGATCTCGATTTTCTACATCATCCCGCTGGCGGTGGTGATCCTCAACTCGTTCCGGACCAATGCCGAGATCGGCGCCAATGGCCTGATCTCGCTGCCCAACAGCTTCCGCCTCGATGCCTGGCCGCAAGCCTGGAACGACTTCTGCATCGGCGGCCAGTGCGAGGGCGTGGCGCGGTATTTCTGGAACTCGGTATCGATGGTGGTTCCTGCCACCATCATCTCGACCGCGCTCGGCGCCATCAACGGCTACATCCTCAGCAAGTGGAAGTTCCCCGGCTCCGAGATCGTCTTCGGCTGCATGCTGCTCGGCGTGTTCATGCCCGGCCAGATCGCGCTCCTGCCCTGGGCATTCCTGCTCGGTCAGCTTGGCCTTTCGAACTCGGTGTACGGGCTGGTGCTGGTGCACTGCATCCAGGGCCTCAGCTTCACCACCCTGTTCTTCCGCAACTACTACGTCTCGATCCCCGACGACCTGCTGAAGGCTGCCCGTATCGACGGCGCCGGCTTCTGGCGCATCTTCTGGAAGATCATCATCCCGCTGTCGCCGCCGATCATCATCGTGACGGTCATCTGGCAGTTCACCGGCATCTGGAACGAGTACCTGTTCGGCGTGGTGCTGAACTCGGGCTCCAACCAGCCCATCACCGCCGCCCTGGTCGCCCTGTCGATGAGCGGCACCACGGTGCGCACCTATGACGTGATGAGTGCTGCCGTGCTGATCGGCGCGCTGCCCCCACTCCTCGTCTACTTCTTCGGCGGCAAGTACTTCGTCCGCGGCCTTACCCAGGGAGCAATCAAGTAAATGGCATCCTTGACCATCAGGAACCTGCGTAAGAGCTTCGGCGTCGTCGAAGTGCTGAAGGGTGTCGACCTCGAGGCCAATACCGGCGAGTTCATCGCGCTGGTCGGCCCCTCGGGCTGCGGGAAATCCACCTTGCTCGCCATGATCGCCGGCCTCGAGACGGTAACGTCGGGCGAGATCTACATCGGCGATCGGCTGGTCAACTCGGTGCAGCCGAAAGACCGCGACATCGCCATGGTGTTCCAGTCCTACGCGCTCTACCCGACCATGTCGGTCAAGGAGAACATGGCTTTCGGCATGGAGAGCCGAGGCGTGCCCAGGGCCGAGCAGGAAAAGACCATCGCCCGCGTCGCGGCGCTGCTGCAGATCGAGCCGTTCCTGAAGCGCAAGCCCGGCCAGCTCTCGGGCGGTCAGCGCCAGCGCGTCGCCATGGGCCGCGCCCTGGTGCGCGACCCGGCGCTGTTCCTGTTCGACGAGCCGCTCAGCAACCTCGACGCCAAGCTCCGCGTCGACATGCGCACCGAGATCAAGAAGCTGCACCAGCGCATCGGCAAGACCACGATCTACGTCACCCACGACCAGGTCGAAGCCATGACGCTCGCCTCCCGCATCGCCGTGATGCATCTGGGCGAAGTTCAGCAGTTCGCCGATCCCGATACCGTCTACAACCGCCCGGCCAACACCTTCGTTGCCGGCTTCATGGGCTCGCCCTCGATGAACTTCATCGATGCCGAAATCACCTCGGCGGGTGGCGTGCCGGCGGTCAACTTCCCGCTCTCGGGCGGGGGCGTCGCCAGCCTGCCACTCTACAATGGTGTCGCCGACCGGGCGCAGAGCAAGAAGGTGATCCTGGGGATCCGGCCCGAGCACCTGAGCCGGCAGTCCCCCAGCAACAGCGGCAAGCAGGGCATTGCCACCATGTCGGCCCCCGTCGAAGTGGTGGAGCCGACCGGTGCCGAGACCATGGCGGTGCTGCGGTTCGGGGATCGCGAGGTGGTCGGTCGGTTCTCGCCGGACGAAGCGCCCAAGACTGGTGAAAACATGCCGCTCGCCGTCGACATGACTCGCGCCTGCCTGTTCGATCCGGCGACGACACGACTGATTTAGGGATCGCCTGAAATTTCCAAGTTCGCAAAATACCCCAGTCTCGAGGGGCGGGTGGTGTTCGTCACCGGCGGTGCCTCCGGCATCGGCGCCGATATCGTCCGGGCTTTCGCGGGGCAGGGGGCCAAGGTCGGCTTCGTCGATATTCTCGACGAGGACGGCCGGGCGGTTGCCGACGAGACCGGTGCACAGTTCATCAACTGCGACATCACTGATGTCACCGGGCTGAGAGCCGCTATCGACGTGATCAGGAACCGGCTCGGCAACATCACCGTGCTGGTCAACAACGCCGCCAACGACGATCGGCACGAGATCGACGACGTCACCGAGGAGTATTGGGACGCCTCGCTCGATCTCAACCTCCGGCCGCAGTTCTTCGCCGCCCAGGCGGTGCGCGAGCAGATGAAGGCCGAAGGCGGCGGCTCGATCATCAACTTCTCTTCGATCGCCTGGCGCGGCGGCGCCTCGAACATGCCGGTCTATGCCACCGCCAAATCGGCGATCATCGGGCTGACCCGCGCCCTCGGTCGCGGCTTCGGCGTCGACAACATCCGGGTCAACGCCATCGAGCCGGGCGCCGTGATCACCGAGCGGCAGAAGCGGCTGTGGTTCAAGGATCAGGCCTCGATCGACCATGTCGTTTCGCGCCAGACCATCCAGCAGGTGCTGCTCGGCGACGAGATCGCCCGCATGGTGCTGTTCCTCGCATCCGACGACAGTCGAATGATCACCAAGCAGTCGATTACTGTAGATGCTGGATTGCGCTAACTCTTACTGACTCGAAGGCGGTAACCCGATGAAACTCACGACCGGCCTCAACCCCTATGGGCTCACCTACTATCTCGGCCTGCAGGGCTCCGGCACGCCGCGCCACAATCCCAACGGCGTCGGTCTCGAGGGCTTCATCAAGCTGACCGAGGAGTTGGGTGGCAAGGCCATCGAACTGTGGGATGGCTGGCTGAAGGACAAGTCCGATGCCGAGCTCGCCGCACTGAAACAGCGTCTCGACACCCTGGGCTGGAAGCGCGTCGTGAGCTCCGGCCTGCAGCACGGCGACATGGACCAGTTGATCCGCTGCGCCACGGCGCTCGGCGCCCAGTACATCCGCGTCGCCATGACCCCGATCCTCTGCGGCGATCGCGCCGCGGCCGGCCAGAAATGGCATGATCTCGTCGCGTCGGTGCACGAAAAGCTCGAGGCCGCCGTGCCCAAGCTCACCGCCGCCGGCGTCGTGCTGCTGATCGAGAACCATCAGGATTTCACCAGCCGCGAACTGGTCAATTTCTGCGACGAATACGGTCCCAGCATTCGCATCGTCTTCGACATGGCCAACACGTTCCCGGTGGGCGAGTCGCCGCTCGATTTCACCCGGGTGATCGCGCCTTACGTGCGCCACTGCCACGTCAAGGATTACCGTGCGGTGATCGAG
>JAEUMC010000545.1 GCA_016793415.1 Devosia sp.
GGCTGGCGACCTCACGGCGACGCAGCTCCGGATCCTCGCCCGCCAGCTCTGGACCAGCGCCAAGCTCGACTATCACGCCACCCGCGTAAGGCTGGAGCTGGCCGAGGGCTATCTCGCCGCCGGGGACCGCCCCGGCGCCGAGGCCGAACTCGGCGCCGCCGAGATGACCGCCCGCCGCATCGGCTCGCCGCGGCTGATCGAGGCCGCGCAGTCGCTGCGCCAAAGGTGAGGGTGGGCGAATGATCAGCCACTGATCAGCCCGCGGTAAGGACACTCAGCGCCCATCCTCCTATTGCAGTCCCCGTTCCGCAGCGGTCCAGCCGGACAGCTGCAGGCAATGAGGATTGAAATGCAACTCTACGTCGTCCGCCGCCCCAGCGCCTGGGCCGCCATGCCCGATATCGAGCAGGTGAGCCGGGTCTGCGATCGCATCGCCGACGATGAGATGCAGGGTCGCGTCCGCTGGATCCGCAGTTACGCGGTGCACGAGCCGGACGGGCGTCTCGGCACCTTCTGCGTGTACGAGGCGGCCGACGGCGAGGCCATCCGCGAACATGCCCGGCGGGCCGGCATCCCGGGAGAGGAATTCTACCCGGTCGCCGAGACCCTGGTGGTCCGTCCCGATCCGGGGCGGCAGGCAAGGCCGCGGCACTCCTCATGATCGAACGACTAGACCCTACCGGCGTCGCATGGTGCGGCGCCGCGGCAGGGGGGCACTACTCAGGACCAGGACAATGAACCTCACCCTACCCCGCCAGGCGCTTGTCGCCGGCAAGCGAGCCCTGCTCGCGACGTGCCTCATCGCCTCGGCGATGGTTGCCTCGCCGACCCTCGCCCACGACCATGCCGCGGGCGTCTTGCCCGACAACCCGCTCGCCAACAAGGTGCGCGAGGTCAACGCCCGCTTCGCCGACGTCGGCGTCGCAACCGCCGAAGGCTACGCGCCGATCCCCTGTGTCTCGGGGATCGAGGGCGGCGCCATGGGCATCCACTACGTCAACGGTGCGCTGATCGAGGACGGTCTCGTCGACATTTCGAAGCCCGAAGCGGTGATGTACGAGCCGCAGGCCGACGGCAGCATGCAGCTGGTGGCGGTCGAGTACATCACCACCAAGGGCCCGGCCAATCTCGACGGCCACCTGTTCAGCTTCACCAACTCCCCCAACCGCTACGGCCTGCCGCCCTTCTACGAGCTGCATGTCTGGGCCTGGCGCGCCAACCCCACCGGCAGCTTTGCCGACATGAACCCCACTGTCTCCTGCGACGCCGTCGCAGCCAGCAACTAAGGAGGACTACCCAATGAAACGCTATGTCATCGAACGCATGATCCCCGGTGTCGGCAAGCTCTCGGCCGAGGAACATCGCGAAGCCGCCAAGGTCTCGAACGAGGCGCTGGCCAAGCTCGCCCCCAAGGTGCAGTGGGTGCATTCCTACTTCGCCGACGACATGACCTATTGCGTCTACCTCGCCGACGACCCCGAGGACATCCGTCGCCACGCCGAACTCAGCGGCTTTCCGGCCAACAAGATCACCCAGATCAAGGTGGTGGTCGATCCGGCGACTGCCGAAGCGGCCTGACGCAGAAACCGACGGAGCGCCAGAAAATGGCGCTTCGTCCCCTCGGCCTCCGAGCAATTTCGGTTGGAACCGATCCGGCTTCTCCGACTTCCCCCTGTGGCGGCGGAGACAAGAAGAAGGATTCCAACAATGAAGAAACTGATCCTGGCCACCCTGGCAGTGTTCACCCTCGGTAGCGGTACGGTGCTGGCACAAGACGCCGGCGTCGCGGTCGGCGGTACGGCCGGCGGCGTCAGCGGCGCCATTGCCGGCGGGCTGATCTTCGGCCCGATCGGCGCGGTGATCGGCGGCTTCACCGGCGCCGTGATCGGCGCCAGCGCGGTTGCCGATACCTCGATCGAATATGCGCGGCTCAATCCGACCGAACCGGTCGTTATCGAAGGCGATGTCGATGTCGGCTACGTGGTGCCCGACACCATCGAGCTGCACGTGATCGATGGCGACCCCGACCACGCCTATTTCTACACCAATGACCGGCTGTACTTCGTCGAACTGGAAGGCCGCACGGTGGTGTATTCGCCGGGCATCGTCGTCGCGGCGCAGGAATAAGAGAGGCCGGCGCGGCGCGGGGCGATGTCCCGCGCCGCGCCTCCACTAGGTCGCGGGTGCGGAAGGGATCCGCACCGTGGCTTCGAGCCCGCCGGCCTTGGAACGGCCGATGCTCAGGGTGCCATCATTGAGTTCGAGGATTTCGCGGGCAATCGAGATGCCGAAGCCGGTGCCCGACCGCTCCTCGTCGAGGCGCCCGCCTCGCTTGCCGAGCTTGGCGATATCTTCATCCGACAGCCCCGGACCATCATCGCCAATAATGAATTCGGCCATTGCGCCATTGGGCCGGCAGGTCACTTCGACCTCGCTGTGCGCCCATTTTCCGGCGTTCTCCAGCAGTACTCCGACCAGTTCCATCAGATCGTGCGGATCCATGTCGACACTGGCGGGGGCCGCATCGAGCCTCCAGAACAGCTCCGGACCGCGGCCGGCCTTGCGCATCACCGTAACGCTGCGCAGCAGCACCTGGTCGAGCGAGGCGGTGAGCACGTGCTCGGCGCTGCGCATGCGCAGCTGCGCCAGCCGCAACTGGTAATCGATCCGCTCCGCCATCTCCTCGCTGAGCAGCTCCAGCACCTCGGCATTGCCGGTGTCGCCCTCGGCCCGCAGGCGCCCGGCCGTCGCTGTCAGCACGGCAAGCGGCGTTTTCAGCCCATGCGCCAGGTCATCGGCTCGGGTCCGGGCGAACTGGATGGCGCGCTCGTGGCTGTTGAGCAGCGCATTCACTTCATGCACCACCGGATCGACCTCAGCCGGATATGGCCCGTCGAGCCGCTTGGTCCGCCCCTGCACGACATCCTCCACCGCGCGCTGCAGGGCGCGCAGCGGCCGCAACCCGAGATAGACCTGCAGCCAGGCGGCGAGCACCAGCGCCGCCCCGACAGCCAGCAGTGCGGCGGCGATGTCGGTGGCAAAGCGCCGCAGGTCGCGCCCCCTGAGGCTCAGATCCTCGGCGACGCTGGCGCGCAGCCGCCGCGGCCCGGCGCCGGTTTCGAGCTGCACATCCTGCGTCAGG
>JAEUMC010000557.1 GCA_016793415.1 Devosia sp.
CGCCATTCCAGGCGCGGATTTCGCGCACCGTGGTGATTTCGACGCCATAGGTCTGCTCGCCGATCGAGAAGGCGATCAGCTGCAGCGAGTTGGCGCCGGCGACGCTGGCACCCGATGACATGTCGTCCTTGAATGCGAGAGCTTCCATTTGGTCTTCTGCCTTTCCTGCCGGCCGTCCTGGCCGGCGTCCTTATTGTCCGCCGGCGATCAGGCGGCGCTCTTGTGCGCCGCAGTCGCCGATTTCAAACCCTGTACGTCGACGATCAGCGCCACGTTGCCGTCGCCCAGAATGGTGCCGCCGGCGATGCCCTCGATCGACTGGAAGTTCTCCTCCAGCGATTTGATCACCACCTGCTGCTGGCCGATGATGTCGTCGACGATCACCGCCACCTTCACTCCGCCCTCGGCCTCGCACAGCACCACGAAGCGGTTGTCGCGCGCCACCTCGGTGGTCATGGCGAAGCGGGAGGCGAGGTCGACCACCTGCACATATTCGCCGCGCACCTGCAGCACCTGCCCACCCGTGGGCATGCGCGAAAAGTTGGCGCGCGCGCACTGGATGGTTTCGACGATCGAGGAGAGCGGGATGACGTAGGGCGAACCCGCCACCTTCACCAGCATCACATCGAGCACGGCGAGGGTCAGCGGCAGGCGCAGCGTCATCCGCGTGCCCTTGCCGGTCCAGCTCTTCACATGCACCGAGCCGCCGATTTTCTTGATGTTACTAAGCACCACGTCCATGCCGACGCCGCGGCCGGAAATGTCGGAGACTTCCGAGGCGGTCGAAAAGCCCGGCGCGAAGATCAGCTGGTCGATCTGCTCGTCGCTCAGCGCCTGCTCCGGCCCGACCACGCCGCGGTCGCGTGCCACCTGCAGCACGCGCTCGCGGTTGATGCCGCCGCCATCGTCTTCCACCGCGATCAGGATATTGCCGCCCGCCTGCTCGGCGGAAAGCCGGATCACCCCGCCCTCGGCCTTGCCGGCCGCCATGCGCTTTTCCGGGCTCTCGATGCCGTGGTCGGCCGAGTTGCGGATCATATGGGTCAGGGGGTCGCTCAGCTGCTCGATGATCGTCTTGTCGATCTCGGTGTTCTCGCCGATGGTCTCGAGCCGGATCTTCTTGCCGGTCTTGGTGGCGAGCTCGCGCACCAGCCGCGGCATGCGCGAAAACACCGTCTTCACCGGCTGGGCGCGGATCGACATCACCGAATCCTGCAGGCCCCGCGTCGTCTGCGCCAGGACTTCGAGACCGCGCACCAGTTCCTGGTAGCGGGCCCGCAGCGTCTCATCCATCTGCTGGGTGAGCATCGACTGGGTGATCACCAGCTCGCCCACCATGTTGACCACGCGATCGATCTTGTCGAGATCGACGCGGATCGACTGCACGCCATTGCGGCGATCTTCGACGCCGGAGCGCCGATCGTTCTCTCCCTCGAACTCCTCGGCCGGCGCGGCCTGCCGGAGGGGTGGCGGCATCACCGGGGGCGCGGCCTTCAAAGCTGGCTTCAGGCTCTCGGCGAGGGCCGCAAAGCTCAGCAGTTCGCCGGCGGGAGCGTCCTCGCTCGCAGCCTCGGGTTCCACCTCGTCCGCCATCAGCTCGGCAAACGACGGCATCGCTTCGATCTCGGCGTCGAGCGCCGCTTCGGCCACCGGGGCGGTGCCGCGGCTGATCTCGAGATCGCAATTGCCCTCGACGAATTCGAACACCTCGGCGATCGACGCTTCGGTCGCGGTTTCCGAGTTGAGACTGATCTCCCAGCTGCAATAGACGCCGAACGGCTCGAAATCGTTGAGCGCCGGGATTTCGTCGAGCACCGCCCGGACCTCGATCTCGCCGAGCGTTCCGAGTTCGCGCAGCAGCAGCAACGGGTCGTTGGCGCGCGCATAGAGTTCGGCATGCGGGGCGAAGCGGATGGTCCAGTGCCCGGCTTCCGACACCAATGGCGGCGCCTCGAAGGTGTCATCAAGCAGAGCGAGGCTCAGCGGCTCCTCGGCGACCACGTCGTCATCCTCGGCGCCGGCAATGGTCACCATGACCGGGACAAAGTCGATGTCGAACTCTTCCATCGGCTCGCCGGCCATATCCGGGTCGCCCGAAGTCAGTGCGTCGAACTGGTGCTTTTCTTCGGCGCCGTAGCCGGCTTCGAGTTCGCTGCCATCCTTGGCTGCGGCGACGAAGTCAGCAACGATGTCGTTGGCCCGGATGCAGAGCGCCGTCACATGCTCGCTCAGTTCCACCCGCCCGTCGCGGACATGGTCGAGCAGCGTCTCGTAGGCATGCGCGAACCCCACCAGCCCCTGGAACCCGAATGCGCCGCCGCCCCCCTTGATCGAATGGATGGCGCGGAACACCGCATTCAGCCGATCGCTCGAGCGGTCGCCCTCCTCGATGGCGGCGAACTGCTCCTCCAGTTCGAGCAGCAGCTCCGAGCACTCGTCGAAATAGGTGGCCTTGAAGTCGTCGAGGTCGCTCATGGACTAGTCACGAACCCTTCTGGGTTGCCGGGAAGGCGGGGCAGGCGTCTCAGGCTCAGTGCACCACGCGGTGGATCACCGAGATCAGTTTCTCCGGGTCGAACGGCTTGACGATCCAGCCGGTGCCACCGGCGGCACGGCCCTGATCGCGTTTGTCCTGGCTGGTCTCGGTGGTGAGGATCAGGATCGGCAGGGAATTGTGCATGCCCGAGGCGCGGACGTTCTTGATGAACTCGATGCCATCCATCACCGGCATGTTGATATCGGTGATCACCACATCGACGCTCTCGTTCTTGAGCACATCGAGGCCCTTCTGGCCGTCCTCGGCCTGCAGCACCTCGAAGCCGGCATTGCTGAGCGTATGGTGCAGCATGGCGAGAATGGTGCGGGAATCGTCGACCGTCAGTACACGCATGAATTACCCTTCCATGATCGCGGCGAACGAGGCCCCAAGCCCCAGCCGCGAAACAGCCAGCTGGAACGCCTCGGAGGGCGCGCTGACCGAAAATGCGAAATTGTTGCGACGGGCGGTCTCGGCGGCACTCAGCAGCATGAACAGCGCATTGGTCGCCACCCTTTCGATCGCCGCTCCCGAGACCGTAACCGGCCCGGATTCGATGGCGTCGACCAACTCGTCACGAATAGGATCGAGCGCGTCGAGATCGACGATCGCCGGCAAGGCGATGGTTCTGCTGCGTGCCTGAGCCATAACTTGGCTGCCCCCGTGGACTTCTGCCCGGGCGCCAGCATCCGATGGAACGGTTTAGGAAGTGCTAAGTTCGGGCGTTTTCGCCGGCTTCAGGCGACGCCGATCACCGCCCGGATCGAGGCCCGATCGACCCCCTCGAGCGCCTTGGGCCGCCACTGCGGCTTCTGGTCCTTGTCGACCAGCACTGCCCGCACCCCTTCGGCAAAATCCGGCAGTCGGCACAACAGCCGCGCCAGCCGCAGGTCGGCCGCCAGCACGTCGATAATGTCGGTCATGCGCCGCGCCGCGCGGTGGCTCTCGGAAATGGCGACGAGGCTGGTCGGGGACCGCAGCGCCAGTTGCGCCAATTGCGGCTCCAGTCCGGCGGTGCCGACGATTGCCGCCGTATCGGTCCAGTCGAGCCCCTGCTGCCGGTCGGCCGCCGCGCACAGCACTGCTTCACCCACCGGC
>JAEUMC010000585.1 GCA_016793415.1 Devosia sp.
TTGGCGTGGCGCTCCCGATGCGTATGTATGCGATATTCCTGAAGGCGACTGGCGCGGCAGTTGCTGCTGGAATCTCCAGAAGCACCAGCCGACCTGCCGGGTGCTGGATCGTCTGGAAATTGAAGGCGATGGATGGCATTAGCTGCTGGGCAAGCCACAAACTCAATACTTGGTTGCCGACGCGCTGCGTGTCGGGATTGAACGTTGTTCCCACCACCGAGTGCGTAACGTCGTCAATTCCCCAAACCATGAAGCCAGTTTGCTGGCCCGCCAAACGCGCGGCATTTGATATTGCAGAGATACGAATACCAACCATCTCGGCATCCGCGTTGTTCAGCTTGAACTCCAGCCAAGACGCTTCTTCATGCCCGACCAAGTCGTTAATGAGATCGACAAGGCGTTGCGGATCAGATGGGGTCATTCAGAATGTCACTGCTGTTGGAAGGACAGGATAGAAGAGCAAACCGCCTATCGCAGCAAGAACCTGTGGCGCCGGCGCACAGGTCTCGGAACTCCACGGCCCAATTTTCCGCATAGCGGGCGATACGGAACGCCACTTTTGGCTCAGGCTGCAGGTGCGAAACGACCCCGCTTAACACCAAACTGGCATTCGGACCTGCGCGGCATAGCACACGGATGAGCGATAATGAGGCCCCGCTCACCCCAGCTCCAGCGTGGTGATCCCATACACCTGTTGCAGCGGCAGCGTCGGGGCGGCGCCGAGGTACATGCGGGCCGTCTCGAAGGCCGGCGTGAGACCCAGGCGCTTTGCCAACTCCACCGCCGCGCCATTGGGACCCGGCACATCGATGAACAGCGGATCGGCGCCGGCAGCTGCGCCCAGCGTCAGCAACAGCGCCTCGGCGATCTCGGGGGTTTCGGCAAACAGCGGGCCGATCTTGCTGCCGATGCCGCAGCGGCGGATGGTGCCGTAGCCGCGCAGCCGCCCAGCCTCGAAATAGCCCGCGCTGCGGCGGCTCGGCGATGGCGTGAGCCAGGCGGCGAGGAAGCTCTCCCGCGGCGCCGGCACATGGCGCCGGTCGAACGCGGCGACGGCGCCGAAATCATCCGCCCTCAGCGGCCGCACCGGCGGATGGCGGGCCGCCGGCCCGTTGAGGGTGCCGCCCCAGCGGGCGCTGCCATGGGCGAATTCGAAGCCGGATTTGCGGTAGTTCGCCTGCTGGGCGGGCACGCCGTCGAGACCGATGCTGCGGCCCCCGGCCGACGCGATGCCGGCATCCCAGATGGCCTTGCCATAGCCCCTGCCCCGATATTCGGGACGGACGATGTAGAGGCCGAGAAAGGCGTAGTCGGCGCCGTACTTGACCACCGAGATGCAGCCGATGGGCTCCGCCCCCAGCCACCCCAGCAGCAGGCCTTCGGGATCTGCCGCGCGGAACGGCCCGGCATCGTCGAGCCCCGGGTTCCAGCCCTCCTCGCGGGCCCAGCCGAGCGCTGTGTCGAGATCGGCTGCGGTCGCGGGGCGAATGTCGAGTTGCATGCGCGCGAGCCTACGCCGAACCACCGCGGCTGCGAAGTACCGGGCCGCGTCGGAACTTCCGGTCGTTCGTGAACCGGTGGGCATGGAACGGACCGGACAGCACCCTTCCGCCGACCTGCACTCGCGTGCAGTACGACCAATTGACTGGCGCGGTTTTTCCGGGCGATATGCCATGATGAAGAAGAAGCCGGCCGGATCGCAGGACGTAGCAAAACTGGCCGGCGTCTCGCGCTCGGCAGTCTCGCGCACCTATACCCCCGGCGCCTATGTGTCAGAGGAAACCCGGGCCAAGGTGCTGGCCGCGGCGGCGATGCTCGACTATAGCCCCAACGCCATCGCCCGCAGCCTCTCCAAAAGTCGCAGCGGGCTGATCGGCATCATCGCCAGCACCCTCGACAACCCGTTCTATGCCCGCCTGCTCGAACTCCTCGCGAGCACCTTGCAGGCGCGCGGCTATGCAGCGCTGCTGATGGTTGGCGACGCCCGCAACATGGACGAGCTGCTCGCCAAGCTCCTCTCCTACCAGGTCGATGGCGTGCTGCTGCCGGCCTCCAAGCTCACCTCGCGCATGGCCGTGTCGCTGCACCGCTCCGGGCGGCCGGTGGTGCTGGTGAACCATACGCTCGACAGTCGCGAGGTCAGTTCGGTCTCCGGCGACAACTATGGCGGCGGCCGCATGGTGGCGGATCTGCTGTGGGAAACCGGGCATCGGCGCATCGCCTATGTCTCGGGGCCGATCGACACCTCGAGCGCCGTGGATCGCGGTCGCGGCCTGCAGGATCGGCTGCGCGAGTACGGCATCGGCGTCCATGCCCAGGCCTCGGGCGAGGATACCCGCGAACAGACCGCCGTGGTGGTGCGCCAGATGCTGAACATGACGCCGCCGCCCGACGCCATCTTCTGCGCCAACGACACCATGGCCGTCGCCGCGCTCGAGGTGGTGACGCTGGAATACGGCCTCAGGGTCCCCGACGACATCGCCATTGTCGGCTACGACAACACGATCCTGTCCACCGAGCGGCTGCACGCGCTGACCTCGGTCGACCAGAATCTCGAGCAGATGGCCCAGAGCGCCGTCGACATGCTGATCCGCAAGATGGCCTCCGACGCGCCGGACCTGGCCGACCTAAGCGTGCCGGCGACGCTCATCCGCCGCTCCACCACCCGCCCCCGCGACTGATTTGCCGACCCGCTTGACAGCGCAAATCGCGTGACGTTAGTTTCTGCACGCGGTTGCAGAACATGATGTCCGGCCGCCGCGCCATCTGCTCAGGGAGGATTTATTGTCCAGCAAGTTCAAGGGCGCGACGCTCATCGCGCTCGCCGGTTTTCTGTTGTCTGCGAGTGTCTCGGCCGTCATGGCGCAGAGCACCACGCTCACCCTGCTCTCGGCCGAGCGTGACGAGGTCATGGCGCCCGTCATCGCCGCGTTCGAGAAGCTCCACCCCGACGTGAAGGTCGAGCATCAGTCGGTGCCGTTCGAGAACATGAACGCCACCATCGAAGCGCGCATCGGCGCCCAGGATTCGGGCATCGACGTCATGCTGGTCGACAGCCCGCGCGTGCCTGCCATGGTCAGCCGAGGCTACCTGCTCAAGCTCGAAGACCTGCGCGGCGAGATCAAGCCGCTGGTCACCGAGCTCGCGCTCAAGGGCATGGAAGTGAACGGCGAGATCTACACCCTGCCGTTCTGGACCTCGACGCAGCTGATGTTCTTCAACAAGGACCTGCTGGACAAGGCCGGCGTCGCCTATCCGGGCGCCGCCGAGGCCGACCGGCTGACTTATGACCAGGTGATCGAGGCCGGCAAGCAGGCCCAGGCTGCCGGCGCCAAGAACGGCTTCGCCTTCGAGCAGATCGACCGCTACTACCAGCTGCAGCCGATCTTTGAGTCCAATGGGGCCGGCTCGGGCCTCACCGGCGAAGGCAACCTCACCCCCGATATCACCAACGACAAGTGGATCGAGGGTGCGAGCTTCTACAGCAAGCTGTTCGCCGACGGGGTGTCGCCGCGCGGCATTCCGGCCAACCAGATGTCGGCCACCTTCACCGCCGGCGAGACCGCCTTCTTCGTCGGCGGCCCCTGGCTGTTCAAGGGCTTTACCGAGACCGAAGGGCTGAACTTCGGCGTGGCGCCGGTGCCGTATTTTGCCGGCGGCAAGCCGGTGACCCCCACCGACTCCTGGGCCATCGGGCTCAACCCCTATTCGGCCAAACCCGAACTCGCCATGCAGCTGGCCAAGTTCATGACCCTCGACCCCGAGGGGGCGCTGGCCTCGGTCGCCAATAACCCGATCCCGCCGGTGAACCTCACGGCCTTCCAGACCTATATCGACGGCATCGCCACCGCCTACCCGGCGATCGGCGCCGACGCCAAGGCGATCATGACCTACGAGCTGGCGACCAGCGCGGTCAGCCGCCCGCGCTCGGTCGGCTATGTCGCCTTCGAGGAAGTGATGAACCGCACCTTCAGCGACCTGCGCAACGGTTCGGACGTCAAGGCGACGCTCGAGCAGGGGCAGTCCGAACTGACCTCGGCGCTGTCGCGCATCCAGTAGCACCCAGCCACGGCAGGGGCCTTACGGGGCCCCTGCCCCATTTTTCCCCGTCGGTGGAGGCGCGGTTGACTCGATCCCGCAACCTGCTGGTCGCGCTGCTGTTTCTCGCGCCGGCCATCCTTGCGATCCTTGGCCTGAGGCTGTGGCCGGCCCTCGTCGCAGTGCATGAATCGCTGCTGGCGCCGCGCGCCACGAGCTACAGCTTCGAAAACTATCTCTACATCTTCGGCGATCCGATCTTCCGGCAGTCGGTGGTGACGACGCTGGTCTTTGCCATCGTGGTCAACCCGCTGCAGATCGCCATCGCGCTCGGGCTGGCGGTGCTGATGAACAATCGCCTGCCGATGACCGGCTTCTGGCGCACCCTGGTGCTGCTGCCGGTCGCCATCCCGGCGAGCGTTTCGGCCGTGGTCTGGAGCACGGCGCTCCGCCCCGATGGCCTCGCCAACGCCCTGCTCGGGCTCGTCGGCATCGGCCCGCAGCCGTTCCTCACCTCGCCCGAACAGGCGCTCGCCTGCATCATCCTGATCACCAGCTGGATCGGGGTGGGTTACTGGATGACCATCCTGATCGCCGGCCTGCAGGATATTCCGGCCTCGCTCTACGAAGCCGCGCGGATCGACGGCGCCAATGGCTGGCAGCGCTTCCGGCACGTGACGCTGCCGCAGCTGCGCCGACCGCTGACCTTCGTGCTGGTCGCCGACACCGTCGCCAATTTCCTCGTCTTCGCGCCGGTGCAGATTCTGACCCGCGGCGGGCCGCAACGCTCGACCAACCTGATCATGAACGAGATCTACACCCGGGCTTTCGTATCGGGCGATCGGGCCAGCGCCTCGGCGGCAACGGTCGTCCTGGTGCTGCTGATGCTGCTCAT
>JAEUMC010000587.1 GCA_016793415.1 Devosia sp.
TTGGCGTGGATGATCTCGAGGTCGGGCAGCCCCCAGCACTGGATGCCCATATCGGCGGCCATGGCGCCAAGCCCTTCGGTTTCGATCTCCCCCCTGCCCCAGACCGGGTGACGGCTGCGGATGCGCGAACTGGCGACGCCATAGGGGTAGGACGGAAACACCAGCCCGTCACGGTGCAGGTCGGCCCGGACCAGCAGCATGGTGCCGCCCACCGCATCGAGGCGCATGGCGCCGGTGCCCCGGCGGTCGGAAAGGGTTACGGTGCCCTCAGCCGCCCAGTTGTTCTCATCGAAGGTCTTGCCGCCCGGGCGCTTGACACAGTTGGGCACGACGATATCGAACCCGGTCGCCAGCAGCTGGCGGAGCACATCGGGCGGATAGTCGATCACGTCGACATCGATCCACAGCACCCAATCCTCGTCGTCGAGCGCCCGGAACAGCAGGTGGTTGCGGGCCCGCGCCAGCACGGCGCGCCGCATCAGCTGGAAGGCCGGAGCCCAACGCGGCACCCCGGCCGGAATGTTGAAACCAAAATCGCGCTGAAACAGCCCGGCCCGCCGGGTGCGCCGACTGAGCCGCGGCAGCAGCGACTCCGCCACGACAAGGGTATCGTCCTTACTGTCGCCTTCGAGCAGTGCGATGGAGAGCCGGTCCGCGGGCCAATCCAGTTGCTCGATCAACTCGACATAGCGCGGCAGGAACCGGGCGGCGCCCTTGACCGGCGTGAGGATGAGGACCCTGGGAAGCATCGAATCCGGTGTAGACATTATTGCCCCTTGCGGCGCGATAAAATCTAATGAAGGCACAAGGCGCAAGCGGCCATCGGCAGGTTGTCCGCGCCGACGGCAGAGGGGGGCGCGATGACCGATCAAGCAGGAGCTGCGGCGCGGATTCGCGGTCTCGCCGCCGAGATCAGGGCGGCGGCAAGCCCGCTGGAAGGCCATGGCCGGGGTCTGGTGGTCGTCGCCGGTGGCGCCCGGATCTTCACCAACGCCTATGTGCTCATCCACATGCTGCGCAACGCGCTGAAGTCCGAGCTGCCGGTCGAGCTGTGGTACTTCGGCCAGGCCGAGATCTCGCCTGCCATGGCTGCACTGCTGGAACCGCTCGGGGTGAGGCTGGTCGACGCCAACCCGGTAATTGCCGCGACCGGCGCCAACATCCGCGACGGTTGGCAGCTCAAATCCTTTGCCCTGCTGCATAGCGGCTTCGCCGAAGCGCTGCTGCTCGATGCGGACCAGGTGCCGGTCTCCGACCCGGCCGGCTGTTTCGACTGGCCGGAATATCTCGAGGCCGGCGCGGTGTTCTGGCCGGACATCATCGACCTCAGGAGCGACAATGGCGTGTGGCCGCTGCTCGGGCTGCAACCGCGCCGCAGCGTGTCGATGGAGAGCGGGCAGGTGCTGGTCGATCGGCGACGGCACGGCGCTGCATTGGCGGCGGTAGTTCGGCTCAACGAGGCGGCCGAGGACCTCTATCGTCTCGTCTATGGCGACAAGGATACGTACCTGCTCGCCTGGGAAATGCTGGGGGCGCCTTATGCGCTGGTACCATACCGCCCCTATGTCGACGAGTTCATGCTGGTGCAACGCGATTTCGCGGGCAATGCCCTGTTCCAGCACCGCACCAATGCGAAGTGGCAGTATGGGGGCCAGCAGCGCAAGCTGTTCGGCTTCCAGCACGAGGCGGCCTGTCTGGCGGCGATAGCCGAGCTGCAGGAGCGCTGGAGCGGTGACGCGTTCACGGCTCCCGACCGCAGCCTGCGGGCCCGCGAGGTTGAGCATGAGCTGATCGCCGTGGGTGCGTTCAGGCTCGAGTGCGCCGACGAACCCGCCCTGACCATCCGGCTGGCGGAACATGGCGAAGTTGGGAGCGAGCGCGCTGCCGACCGCCGGCACTGGTGGGTCGAGGAGCACGAGGGCCGGCTGAGACTGATCCTGGCCGGCGCCGACCGGCCAGGCTACCTGCTGGAGGCCGGCGACGATCGGATCTGGCGCGGGCAGCGTCAACGCCTGCCGGTGGTCGACGTCAGCCTTTATGGCGTCGCCGGGGGCGCATCCGACATGCCCCCCGCGGCGCCGGGCCTGATCGATGACTTGCTGCGCGCCGGCGGAGCGTTCGGCGGTCCCCGGCGCGTGTCACAGCGGCTGGTGGATGCGCTCAGCCTGACCGCCGCAGTGCTGCCGGGCGTCAGGGAACGGATCGAGGCCCTCGCCGGGTCGTCGACCGATCCGATCGTCGCAAGCGGCCTGCACGAGCTGGCGGCGCGTCTCGTGGCGCCGGAGCCGCTCCAGGCGGTCGACCGCACGCTGCCGCTTGAAACCGGTTACGTCAGGGCAGAGATCGACGAATGAGCCGGCGGCTGCGGGCGCTGCACATCGCTCCGATCATGCCGGCGAGGTCGGGCAACGGCCTCGCCATGCGACAAGGCATGTTTCTCGAAGCGCTCAGCCGGGGCTTCGACACCCGTCTCATGGTCCTGCCGGTGGTCGGGCGACAAGACGCTGCAGCCACCCTGCCCGATGAACTGGGCATCCCCACCGAGGTGATCCCGGTGGCGGGGCGACAGGATACCCACTTCGCGCTGCTCGCCCGGCTTGCCGACCCCGGCGCCCGGATCGCCGCCTTCCGCGCCTACGGGCGCAGCTCGCTCGCCAGCCATCTCTCCGCACCGGTGCTCGCCGACCTGCGGGCAGCGGCTGGAGCGCAGCATTATGACCTCATCCATGTCGGCCGCTCCTATCTGGGTGATGGCCTGGAAGGACTGAGCGCCGGCCGAGCAACCCTCGACCTCGACGAGGACGAGTGGACCTCGTATCGCGAGATCGCCGCCACCATGCGGGCCGCCGACCCGGCTGGCGCTGCCTGGGCGGAGGCCGAGTCCGACGCCATGGCCGCGCTGATCGGCCGGCAGTCGGCGCATTTCGCCAGCCAGTTCATCGCCAGCGGACGCGATGCGGCAGCGATCCGCGAGCGCCATCCAACGGCGCGCCTCGAAGTCATCGAGAACGCAGTGGCCATGCCGGCTGAACCGGGGCGCCGGGACGATGGCGCGACGCTGCTGTTTGTCGGTGCGTTCGGCTACGCGCCGAACGTCGACGCGGCCGCCTGGCTGGTGGAGGAAATCTGGCCGGCGATGCTGCGCCGCACGCCGCATTCGCTGCGCCTGTTGCTCGTTGGACGTGACGCGAGCCGGGTGGCTCATCTCGGAGTGCGAGACGGCGTTCAAGTCGTGGGCGAAGTCGACGACCTGGCCGAGACCTATGGCAGGGCCACGGTGTTCATCGCCCCGCTGCGTGCCGGCGCCGGAACGCGCCTGACACTGCTCGAAGCAGCGGCACACGGGGTGCCCCTGGTCACCACGACGCTCGGAGCGAGAGGGT
>JAEUMC010000611.1 GCA_016793415.1 Devosia sp.
CGGCCTGCACCTCGATCAGCCCGCAGGCGCTCAACAACCTCGGCAGCAAGGTCGACAAGGCAAAGGTCGATTTCCCGTTGCTGCATCAGCAGGCCCGTCGCGCCGACGATGCGCGCGGCACCGAGGCGGAGATCCGCACCAGGTGGCCGAACACCACCACGGTCGGGGACATTCCGGCGGTCGGCGTGCGCTACTTCATCGAGCAGGATCACCAGCGCAAGACCCAGTATCTGTCGATGCCCGGCTCGCTGAACCTCATCGACTGGCTCGAAGATTTCGACATTTTCCTCAAGCCCGAGGCGCGGCATGGCATCCCGCTGCATCGTGGCTTCGAGGACGCGGCTCTGGCGGTCCGCGCCGCGGTCGGGCCAGAGCTCGACAAGGGCTATCGAACCTATCTGAGCGGGCACTCGATGGGCGGCGGCATCGCGGCGGTGCTGGCCTTGTATCTGCGCGATGACGGCTACAACCTCATCCGCGTCACGACGTTCGGGCAGCCGCGGGTCACCAATGCAGTCGGCGCCAAACAGCTCGCCAGCCTGCCGATCACCCGCGTTGTCAATGCCGACGATTTCGTCTCGATGGGTGCCGACCTTCCCGTTCGAGCAATTCGGCGAGGAGGTGATCCTCCATCCGGGCAAGGACTTTGTCTACCTGACCAACCAGGATGCCAATGCCATCTCGATCGGCGAACTGTGGCGCGAGAGCCATGGCTTGAGCCCCGCCAACCATGACTCGGGGCTGTACGTGACGCGGCTGGCAGAAAAGCTGAAGGGGGCGAAGGCGGTGCCGTATCTGGCACGGCTGACGTAAGCGCTCCGAGCGGGCACCGGCCGTGCCACAGCGTCCCCTCGCCCCTTTGGGGGGAGGAGGGACGGTGCGGCACCGCCGGTGCGCTAAGGCGTCGGTGCGTCGGCGCGCAGCAGGCCCTCATGCTTCAGCTCCGCCCACAGGTCGGCAGGAACCTCCACCCGCATGCTCTCGACGTTGCGGCGCGGGTGATCGGGGTGGAACGCGCCGGGAATCACCGCGGCGACGATCGGATGATGCAGGGTAAACTGCAGGGCGGCGGCCGCCAGAGAAACGCCGTGGCGTTCGCACACCGCCTGCATGCGACCAACTCTGGCGAGCTGCTCGTCATTGGCGATGGCATAGTTGTAGCGCGCGCCCGGCGCCGGACCGGTGGCGAGAATGCCCGAGGCGAACACCCCGCCGACGATCACTCCGACGCCGCGCGCCTGGCAGAGCGGGAACTCCGCATCGAGGACCGGCTGTTCGGCCAGGGTGTAGGGCAGCGCCACGAGGAAGAAATCGAGCTCGAAGCGCTCGAGAAAACGCGGGATAGTGCCCATGCGGTTGACCCCGGCACCGATCGCCTTGATCAGCCCCGCCGCCTTCAGCTCCGCGAGGGCGCGCATGCCGCCGCCGGCATCGAGTTGGTCGAGATGGTGCGCCACCAGCTCCTCGCTGCCGAGGTTGGCGAGGTCGAGATCGTGAATGACCAGCAGGTCGACGCGATTGCGCCTGAGCCGTTGCAGGCTCTGCTCGTAGCTCTGCATCACCCCGGCATAGCTGTAGTCGTGCCGGTGCTGGAATTGCAGCCCGTTGGGCCAGCTCCGCTCGC
Organism: Devosia sp.; assembly: GCA_016793415.1. Classification (GTDB taxonomy): domain Bacteria; phylum Pseudomonadota; class Alphaproteobacteria; order Rhizobiales; family Devosiaceae; genus Devosia_A. The sequence continues at coordinate 1,625 of JAEUMC010000611.1, forward strand.
TCGCCTCGAAGGCCGCCAGGTCTTCGGGCGCGAACAGCACCCGGCCGACCTTGGTCGAAACGATCGCCTCGCCCCGCGGACGGAGATAGAGCCCGCGCCCGATGCGATGCTCGCTCAGGCCGCGGCCATACCAGGGCGAGGTATCGTAGAAGCGCACCCCGGCATCCCACGCCGCATCCATGGTGGCATCGGCCTGAGCCTCGGGAACGACGTTGAAGATGTTGCCGAGCGATGCACCGCCCAGCCCGAGCCGGGGCAGCTCGAGGCTGGTCCGGCCGAGCGGCCTGAGCGCAAACGGGTCCATCTCAGGCGCCGAAGGCGACCGCGGTGGGGACGATGGTTGCCAGCAGTTCGTCGATCTCGCGCTGAGTGATCGGATCCACCGCCGTCGTCGGGCTGCGAACGAACGCGGTGCGGATGATGCCGCGCCGCACCAGCAGCTGCTTGTGGATGGCGTAGAAGATATCGCCGCCCTGGTTGCCCAGCCGGTTCATCGCCATGATGGTGGCATCGAAGCGCTGCCGCGCCGCCGCCTCGTCGCCGCGCTGGAAGGCGTCCCAGACCGCAACGAAGTCGGCCGGCTGGCTGCAGAACGGCATGGTGCCGTGTGCGCCGCGCCGCAGTTCCTCGATGAAATAGCTGCCGCCGGCGCCACCGAAAATGGTCAGCCGATCACCCACCGCGTCGGCCATGGCCTGCACCTTGCCGGTCACCGGCTGGGTTTCGACCTTGATGTATCTGACGTTTTTGCAGGTATCGGCGATGCGCAGCGCCAGCCCGGGGGAGATCGGGCCCTGCGGCACATCCTGCAGGATGATCGGAATGCCGACGGCCGCATCGATGGCGCGGTAATAGTCGAAAATCTCCTCCGAACTCACCGGCATGAAGGAAGGCGGGATCACCATCAGCGCATCGGCGCCCGCGGCTTCGGCCGCCTTCGAATAGAACACTGCGAGGTCCGTGCCGGCGGCGCCGGAATTGATGATCACCGGCACCCTGCGGTTCACCGCCTTGACGGTCGCGGCAGTGATCTGTGCCCGCTCGGCTTCGTTGAACTTGAACACTTCACTGCCCAGCGCGACGCCGAGGCCGTGTACGCCGGCCGCGATGTTGAACTCGATCAGGCGCGCGAGACTCTCTTCGTCGATGCGGCCGTCGTGGTGAAACGGCGTGACGAGGATGGGCACGACGCCCCTGATGGCGGAAGTCATGGGCAATGGCTCTCTCTAGCGATTTTCGAAGTTGAACATTTCCTCGACCGGGCGCTGCACCGGCGAGAAATCGGAATTGGTTTCCATGTAGGGCGCCATCATCTCCCACCAGCGCCAGGTCAGCTCGCTGACCGGGGTAGCGGGATCGGGCGCGGTGTCGCGTTCCATGTAGGCGAAGAGATCAAGCCCGTTGCGGTAGATCGAGAAGGTGCGGACGCCGTCACGCTGCATCGCGGCGAGCATTTCGGGCCAGATCTCATCGTGCTTGAGCTTGTAGATCGCCTCGTTGCCGGGCTTCAGCTTCATCATCCAGGCGATGCGGACCACGGGTCGTCTCCTCAGCCGGCGAGGCGGGGGGCGGCTACAGCCGCAGTCGGTGGCCATTCGCCGGCATAGCCGAGCCGGCGGCTCACATGCTCGCAGGCGTCCCACAGCAAGGCGACGACCGGCATGACGTTGTCGGCTCCGGGCTTTTTCACCGATGGGCCGGTGACGCTCATGGCGCCGACGGAGTGGCCGGAGCGATCGAGCAGCGGCACGGCGACGCAATAGACGCCCATCACCACCTCCTGGTCGTCGATCGAGTAGAAGCGGTCGCGGATGCGGCTGATTTCCTCGCGCAGCCGGTCGGCATCGACGATGGTGTGGCTGGTGAGCGCCGGCAGCGGGTGGGTGTAGACCTCCTCGCGCCGAGCCTCGGGCATATAGGAGAGCATGGCCTTGCCGGCGCCGCCGCAGTTGAGCGGGCCACGCGAGCCGATCCGCATGTCGAGCTGCATGCCCTCGTTGCCGCGCACCTTGTCGATGCAGACGCCGAACAGCCCGCTCAAGGCGTTGATGTTCACCGTCTCATTGGTCGCCTCGGCGATCTGCTCGGCGAAGGGCCGGCAAAGTCGCGGCAGGTCGATGCGCTCGAGTTGCAACCCGGTGATCTCGAGCAGCCGGAAACTCAGCTCCCACTCGCCGGTAGGAGTGCGATCGACCACTCCTTCCTCGGCGAGATCGAGCAGCATCCGGTGCACCGAACCAAGCGGCAGCTGCAACTGCTGCGCCACGGCGCGGACCCCCAATGGCCCCTTGCGGGCGAGGAGATCCATAGCCTGGACTGACCGGGTAATGCTCGACATCTAGGCTTTTGCTCCGGCGGCTGCAGTCGGGACACCCTCCCCCTTGCGGGGAGGGATGGGGTGGGGGGCGGCAAGCCCGGTACCCAACCACACCATCACCGGCTCCGCACACCCCACCCCAGCCCTCCCCGTCAAGGGGAGGGTGTGGGCCGGTGCAAATGGAGACAGACGGGCAAACATGAGTCTTACCAATGGGTCTTCTTGGTCGTGGCGTTCGGTTCGATCAGGTTGTCGTCGATATAGTCCCACTCGATTTCGTAGCCCATGCCGGGGCCCTTGGGCATATGCACAAAGCCCTCGGAATCGATCTTGTCGACAGTGTTCTTGAGGTAGGGGTGCGGCGCATCGTAGTCGACGCCCGGCGCCAGGAGGCCCTTCTCGTAATATTCCGAGGTGTCCTCGGAGGTGGCGCCGATCACCTGCAGGTTGCCCCAGCCGGCCATGTGCATCTCGCAGCGGAGCCCATAGGCCTCGGCGACGATGGCCGTCTTGCGGGCGCCGGTAATGCCGCCGCGCACCACGTCGATGCGGCTCATGTCGCCGGCGCCGCGCAGGATCCACTCGGCCCGGGAGAACACGCCGCCGGCGATGATCTCGGGCGAGAGGATCGGGATCGACAGTTCGCGGGAAAGCCGCACGTAGCTCTCGGTGCGGTATTCCGGCATCGGGTGCTCGTACCAGTAGAAGTTGAGCTTTTCGAGCTCGCGGCCGACCTGGATCGCTTCTTCCATGGTCATGTAGGTGCCCCACGGATCGAACATCAGCACGTAGTCCGGCCCCACCGCCTCGCGCACCAGGTGGCAGGTCTCGATATCGGCCTTGATGTTGGACGGGCGGCCGGGGGTCGGCTGGCCGGTCTCGGGGTTCCAGAAATAGTGCGGGTGGATCTTGTAGGCGATGTAGCCTTCTTTTTTGCAGGCCAGCGCATGCTCGGCATAGACATGCGGCTTGCCGATATTGGGATAGGTCGAGGCATAGGCCTTAACCTTCTCACGCCCGGCGCCGCCCATCAGCTTGTAGACCGGCAGGTTGGCATAGCGGCCGGCGAGGTCCCAGAGCGCGTTGTCGATCACCGAGGCGACGTTCTCCTGGACGTTGGCGACCCACATCCACTTCCAGATCATCTCACGATCCATCGGATCCTGCCCGACCAGCAGGTCCTTGATGCGCCACAGGATCTGCTGCTGGTCGACAACGTTGAGGCCCTCATTGTCGCCGTGCGAGCCGCCGCCGAAATAGTGCCCCACCACGCCCTCGTCAGTATGGATGGTCAGCACCGTCTGCATCATCTGGGTGTTGGGCATGGGCAGCGCATGGCCGACATCCCAGCGGTCGGCATAGGTGCGGAACGTCTTGATGGTGATGTCGGAGATCTTCACGGCGAACTGTCCTTGGGTCGGGTGATAACTGGTTATTATTCGTAGGCGTCGCCGCCGCGCAGGCGGTCGAGCAAGACTGCGGCGAGCAGCAGCAGGCCGACAATAATGTTTACGTAGTAGGGGCTGATCGCCTTGAGATCGAGGATGTTGCTGACGCCGGCCACTGCCAGCAGGCCAAGCGCCCCGCCGATCGGGTTGCCGACGCCGCCACGCAGGATCGAGTAGCCGCCGATCATCAGCGCGGCATAGACCTGGAACTCGAGGCCGACACCGGTGGCGCGCGCTGCACTGCCGAGCTGGGCGGCATAGATGATGCCGCCGAGCCCGGCACCGAAGGACGAGAGCAGCAACGCCGCGACCCGCACTTTGCGGACCGAGATGCCGGCGCGGGCCGCCGCCTTGTCGTCGCCGCCCACCGCCTGCACGTGCCGGCCGATACGGGTCTTGGTGACGATCACCGCGGCGATGGCGGTCAAGCCGATGGCGAGAAGGAAGAACAGCGGCAGCCCGAACACCGTGGTGCTGACCAGGTTGAACATGTCGATGTTGAAGGCAAAGATGGCGCCCTGCGAGCCGAGCAGCACCCAGGCGATGCCGCGCAACGCCACCAGCATGCCGAGCGTCGCGGCGATCGGTTCGGCGCCGAACCCGACAATGGCGATGGCATTGATGCCGCCGAAGCAGAGGCAGGCGACGAGCGTTACCGCGGCAGCGCTGGCGGGATCCCAGCCGAGCGAAACCAACAGCGCGAACACCGCCGAGGAAAAGCCGACCATCGAGCCGATGGAGAGGTCGACCACGCCCGAGAGCAGCGCCATGCCGGAGAAGGCGCCGACGATCAGCGGCACGATCAGGAAGGTGCCCATGATCGAGATATTGCCGAACGACAGGAATTTCGGCCCGACCCAGAACCATCCCACCGCTACCACGGCGATGAAGGTGAAGGTGATCGAGGCGACCGAACCGGTCAGCAGCTCGCGCCATGGGTTGTGCGGAGCGGGCGGCAGAGTGGACGCGGCAGTGTCAGTCATGGCGTTACTCATGGCGTTCCCTTCCGCGCGCGGAAGCCGTCGATGGCGACCGCGATGACGAGGATCAGGCCCTGGAAGATCGACTGGGTGTCCGAGCTCAGCCCGAAGAACACCAGCGAGGTGGGGATGGTCGAGAGAAAGCCGACGCTCAGCAGCAGCATCCAGAAATTGCCGCGCCCCCCCGCGAGCGAGATGCCGGCGAGGATCACCCCAGCGATGATGTTGAGCTGCATGGCGTTGCCGGAGCCCGGGTTGAACGGCCCAGCGGTTGCCGCGAACAGCACCGCGGCGAAACCGACAAACCCGCTGGCAGCCATGAAGGTGGCAAAGCGCGTCGCTCGCAGCGAAATGCCGCGCGCCTTGGCGGCAGCGCGATTGCCGCCGACGGCGATGGCGCGGCGTCCATAGCGGGTGCGCGGCATGAGGAACCCCACCACCAGCACCAGCGCCAGCATCGGCCAGAAGATCGCCGGCAGGCCGAGGAAACTGGCGCGGCCGAAATGATAGATGTCGGAGTTGAGCGGCACCTCGGCGAGCTGGAACACGAGGAACAGCGCCGCGAGACCGATGAAATTGGTGGCCAGCGTGACGATGACAGGGTTCAGCTTGGCAAAGACGATGATCGCCGCGTTGAAGGCGCCCCAGGCCATGCCGGTGAGGATGGCCCCGACGATCACCGCGGCAAGCGGCATGCCGGCTTCCGAGAGCCGCACGGCGACGAGGCTGGCGGTGATCATCCCCGCTGGCTGGCTCAGGTCGATGAAGCCGCCCGAGATGGCGACGAGCCCCTGCCCGATCGCCAGCACGCCGACGATCGACATGGTGAAGGCCACGGCCAGGAGCGTCTGCTGCGACAGGAAATCGGGACGGTAGAGGCCGGTGGCGGCGATCAGCAGCAGCCACACGGCAAGCAGCATGATGCCGGTGCCCCAGCCACCGAAACGCACCTTGAGCGGTACGGCCGGCGGGGCGGTCTCGATGGCTTGGTTGACGGACATCGGCGATGGTTCCGAGGGGGTCATCTTAGTTCAGAGAAGGCGCAAGTAGTGCGTGTCGCCCCACCCCACCCTGTTCCGCTAGGCCCTCGCTGACGCGAGAGCCAAGCTGCACTGCCCTCCCCATCAAGGGGAGGGAGAAGAGGAGGCGGGGACGGTGCGGCTGTCTCTCCCTCCCCCTTGTGGGGAGGGTAGCGTAGCTAAGGGCCAGAGGCCCTGTAGCGAAGCTGGGTGGGGGAGGCAGCGCGCACCGTCCTTCAGTTCAGTCTCAACCCTTGTTCGGGCAGAACAGTTCGTACTCGGTCGTCCCCGCCGGGGCAGCAAGCAGCTGCTTCACGCGCTCCGGCATGTCGGGCACGGCCTTGGCCTGCTCGGCGGTCACCGGGCACGGCTGCACCTTCGAAGCGGGGTCACCGGCGTCGGCCTTCAGCGCCGGGGTGTTGCCCTCGGCGATCGGCTTGATCACGTCCTTGATGGCGTACACGGCGTAGCCCTCGAGGAAGTAGAACACCGAACCGGCGAGGTGCGGGTTGACGTTGTCGCCGGTGATGAAGGCGCCGTCCTGGCCCCAGCCGATGACTTCATCGGCGCGGCCGAGCTGCTCGGCCGCGTTGATGAGCGCGAGCACGCCGCCATCGTTCAGGCCGACCACGGCGATCTTCTTGGCATCGGGATGGGCAGCGAGCAGGTCGCGAGCCGCCGGCAGGCCGACAGCCGCGTCACCCTGGCTCTCGAAGCTCACATACTTCTCTTTCGGAATGTCGGGGCAGACATTGCCGAGGCCGGTGCGCATGCCGCCGGTGCGCCACTCGTTGACGATACCAGCGCCGGCGCCTTCAGCCGAGATCACCAGGTCCGGGTTGCACTGCCACTTTTCCTTGACGATGGCGCCGAGGCCTTCGCCGCCGGCAACGCCCGCACCGAGGTTGTCGATGCCGACGAAATACATGCCGGGGTCGGCGATGTCGTAGGTGACGATCGGAATGTTGGCCTGCTTGGCGACAGCAGAGATGGCCGGGTTGGACGCGGCCTGGCCGTTGAACTGGATGATCGCGTCAACGCCCTCCTGCGCGAAGATCTGCACGTTCTTCAGTGCGGTCGCCGGGTCGTTGTTGTTGGAAAGCTCGACATAGTCCCAGCCCTCCTTTTCGGCGAGGGCGCGGGCGACGTCGCCCTGGGCCTTCATCCACTCGCAGCAGGTGTTGCCACCCACCGCCATGCCGAGCTTGAACTTGTCCTGGGCCTCCGCGACACCGGCAAGGCCGATGATCACGGGAACCGAAAGCGCCATGACGGCGAATGCACGTACTGAGTTGCGCAAGATAGGTCTCCTCCCTTTGCGAACGTAACTATGCGGGCCCTGAGGCGCTGCCTCAGGCGGCAGCCTGGGCGGCGCGCGCTTCGGGCGAGTCGCCCGGAATGGCGCCGGTAATCAGACCGACGATCTC
>JAEUMC010000619.1 GCA_016793415.1 Devosia sp.
ATCCCGACGGCGGCGACCGTCCGACCATCCAGCTCTACTGCGCACCGATCGTCTACCAGGACCGTGACGTCGCGAAGGCCAAGCCGACCCGGGGCGTCACCTTCACCTCGTGCCTGCTGCGGCCGAAGGCGCGCGGCACGGTGCGGCTGCGCTCGGCCGATCCGGCGGCGCAGCCGCTGGTCGACTGCAACTTCTTCGGCGACCCCGAGGACCTCAGGCTCACCCTCGCCTCGATGCGCCACGCCCGCCGGCTGCTCGAGACCGAGCCGTTCCTTTCGAAGATCAAGGAAGAGATCCTGCCGGGCAAGGACGTCACCGACCTTGCCGGCATGACCCGTTTTGCGCAGGAGACGGTGAAGACCAACTACCACCCGTCCGGCTCGCTCAAGATGGGCCGCGACGACGATCCGATGGCGGTGGTCGATGCGCGGCTGCGCGTCCGTGGCGTCGAGGGGCTGCGGGTAATCGACTGCTCGATCATTCCGGCCATTCCGTCGGCCAATACCAACGCCGCGGCCATGGCCATCGGCTCGAAAGCCGCGACGCTGATTGCGGAGGATTATCGATGATCGAGACGGTGGACCTGCCCGAGATGATCGCCATCGGCGTGCTCGTCGAGGCGCCTTGGGACGACCTGCCCAGGGCGATACCTGCCGCCTGGACCCGGCTGTTCGAGACCGATACCGGCGCCACCTCGTTTCTCGAAGTGTCGCTGTCGCGCGAGGCCGGGATCTATCGCGAGCTGGTCGGCTACCTCGCAGCCAGGAAGACCGAGGTGCCCGAGGGCATGACGCGGATCGTCATCCCGGCGCAACGCTACCTCAGGCTGCACCATGATGGGCCGCTGGGCGACATCGCCGGCGGCTTCGAGAAGCTTTATGCGCATGCGGCGGTGGCAGGACTGAAGGCCACCGACTACAAACTCGATTTCGGCTATGCGCCCGGCCTGCCGGCGGGCCGGCATGAGCTGCACGTGGCGCTCGAGCCCGAGCCGCTGCGGCTCGCCTGAGCTGACGTTCACCGCGGGTTCAGCGCCGAGGCGGCAAGAGCCCATCGAACTAAGAGGGATCCCGCCGATGTACCAGCCACCAGCCTTTCGCGAGACGGACAAGCCTGTGCTGCACGCCTTCATTGCCGCGCATCCGCTTGGGCTGCTGATCTCGTCGAACGATGGCGGCCTGGTTGCGGATCAGATCCCGTTTCTGCTCTATCCCGAAGAGGGGGCGTTCGGCACGCTCCGCGCCCACCTTGCCCGCGCCAACCCGCAGTGGCGCATGCTGGATGACCCAGCCACCCTCCACCTCGTCGTGTTCAGCGGCGTGAACCACTATGTCTCTCCGTCGTGGTATCCGCAGAAGGCCGTCGACGGCAAAGTCGTGCCGACCTGGAACTATGCCGTGGTGCAGGCGAAGGGCCATGTCACCATCCACGAGGATCCGGCCTGGCTCCATGCCCATGTCAGCGCTCTCAGCGATCGGCATGAAACCGGCCGCGCCAGCCCTTGGGCAGTGAGCGATGCGCCGGATGCGTTCGTCGCCAGTCAGCTTAAGGGCATTGTCGGCATCGAAATCGCCATCGACATCCTCGAGGGCAAGCTCAAGGCGAGCCAGAACCGCGCCGAGGCCGACCGGGTCGGCGTCGCGGAGGGTCTGCTGGCGGAAGCCGACGCTGCTGCGCCGGCCATGCGTGAACTGGTGAAGGCGCGCGGCGGCATCTAGCCCAGATCGTTTGCCTCCCGGGTTACACGGTTTCTTCCACCCACTCGGTGTCATTCCCGCGAAGGCGGGAAGGTAGTGGGATGTTGAAGCGCCAGCGGAGGCTGAGAGATCGGTGGGGAGGCCAAGACGGTGGTTCAACGGGTCGGTGGCGGCATCTCGCCGCTCTTGCGGATTGCCGGGCCGGTCGCCATTTAGGCCGTTCGCAACGTGAGCCCTGCCCCATGAGCCTTCCTGCGCGCCGCCGGGCGCTGATGCTGGTCAATCCCAATGCCCGGCGCGGTACCGAAAGCCTCGATGCGATCGTTGCACGGCTGGAAGCGGGCGGCATCGACGTCGCGATCGAGCGGTTCAGCTCACCGGGTGAAGTGGCCGCCGATATCGTCCGGCGCCGGCACGAGGCCGATCTCGCCATTGTCTGCGGCGGCGACGGCACCATCAATGCGGCGGCCAACGGTGTGGTCGCGGCCGGGCTGCCGATGGGCATCCTGCCGATGGGCACCGCCAATGACCTCGCCCGCACCCTCGAGATCCCCACCCAGCTGGAGCTCGCCGCCGATATCATCATCGCCGGGCACCAGCGCCAGGTCGACCTCGGCGACGTCAATGGCCACCCATTCTTCAACGTCGCGACCATCGGGCTCGGCGCCGACCTCGCCATGGGGCTCACCGCCGAAACCAAGCGGCGCTGGGGCCGGCTCGGCTATGCCATCGGGGC
>JAEUMC010000683.1 GCA_016793415.1 Devosia sp.
ACATAGTGGCCGTCGCGGACCACCGTGCAGGTATCGGCCAGCTCGAACAGCTCGTTCATCCGGTGGGTGATGTAGATCACCGTGACACCACGCGACTTCAGCCGGCGCACCAGATCGAACAGATGCCCGACTTCGCGGGCGGCGAGCGCCGAGGTCGGCTCGTCGAGGATCAGCACCGATGGCGCGAAGCTCATCGCCTTGACGATCTCGACCATCTGCTGCTGGCCGAGACTCAATGTTTCGACCAGCCGACGCGGCTCGAGCTCGAGCTCCATCTCAGTGAGCAGGGTTGCGGCACGGCGGTGCAACTCGGCCCAATCGACGAAACGCCCGCGTTTCGGCAGCCGGCCGAGAAAGATGTTCTCGCCCACCGACAGCGAGGGCACCAGCGACAGCTCCTGGTGCACAGTAACGATACCGGCCGCGAAGGCTTCCGAGGGGGTTGCGAAGCTCACCTCGCTACCATTCACCGACATCGTGCCGGAGGTCGGCTGAACGGCGCCGGCAAGGATCTTGATGGCGGTGGATTTGCCGGAGCCGTTGCGGCCCATCAGCGCGTGGATGCGACCGGGGGCAAAGGCATGCGAGAAATGCGACAGCGCCAGCGTGCCGTCATAGGCCTTGCTGACGTCGCGGAATTCGATAGCGCCGCGCATCTAAAGCTCCCGAGGAGAACCGCCGGCCCCGAGGGGACCGGCGGCAGAGACCGATTACTGCTTCACGCTCGCCGCATAGGCTTTTACCGCCTCGAGATCGTAGCGGGAGAGCGCCAGCGGCGGGATGTCGTAAGTCTTCTCGGTGGCCTCGCCCTTGGCGGCGGCGAGCGCCACGTCGGTGGCTTTCTTGCCCATCTCGAAGGGCTGCTGCGCCGTGGTGGCGATCAAGACGTTATCCTCGTCGAGCAGGAAGCCGGCGAGTTGCTCGGAGCCATCGGTACCGAACACGAACACCTTGCCCTGCAGCCCCGCGGCGCGCACCGCCTGCACGGCGCCGACCGTGCCGCCTTCGTTGGCGGCGTAGATCACCTGCAGCCCAGGATTGGCAGTGAGGATGTCGGTGGCGACGGTCACGGCGTTCTCGGCCAGCCAGGCATCCTGCGTCGCAACGATATCGAGCTCGGCGCCGGCCTTGGCCTTCTCGAGGAAGCCGTTGGTGCGATCATCGCTCATCTGCTGCAGCTGCGAGCGGAAGCCGAGCAGTGCAATCTTGGCCTTGCCGCCAAAATTCTCGGTGATGAAGCGGGCTGCCGCCTCGCCGGTAAAGCGGCCGATATCGAGCTGGCTGGTGCCGATATCGGCAACCTGGAAGTCGGAATTGATCGAGGTGCCGTAGAGCACCACCTTGACGCCGGCGTCGCGGGCGCGCTCCAGCGCCGGGATCGACGCATCGCCGTTGAGCGGAGCGAGGACGATGGCCTTGGCGCCGCGGGCGATGAAGGTGTCGACCAGCTCGGCTTCCTTCTCGAGCTTGTTCTCGGAATTGCCCTGCAGCAGGGTGGCGCCGCCGTCCTTGGCGCTCTGTTCCATGCCGAGCTGGATGCCGCGGAAGAACTGATCCTGCTGGAAGATCATGCCGCCGATCACCGTCTCCTGCGCCAGGGCGCTGCCGGCATAAAGGCCGGCGCCGGACAAAAGGGTAGCGAGGCCGGCCGAGGCCAGCAGCAAACGTGCGAACTTCATCGAAACTCTCCTCCGGCGTCCGGAGAACGCCATCACGGCCGGCAAGGCGGCCGCCTCCCTCGTCGCTTCCTCCAGCGACACCGACACTCTTGCAAATCGTCGCATCGGGAGTCAATGCATATTGCATGCATAGTGCGTCACGTTAGAATGACACGTGCGGAGCAGGCCGCCACAACCTCGTGGCAGACGAACTGGCCTGGCCCGTGGTTTATGGATATTGCAAGCAGTTGCGGGAAATATGCGTCTTCGCGCACCGACTGACAGAGGGGCACCCAGATGGTAGAACGACGCCCGATGTCGCCCAAGCCCGAAGCGCCGCTCTACCAGACCATCTATGCGGTGCTCCGCGAGCACCTCGAACAAGGTGCGTTCCCGGCCGGTCTGGTGCTGGGCGAAGCCAATGTGGCGCGGGCGTTCAAGGCCAGCCGTATCCCGGCAGCAGCGGCGCTGAAGCGGCTGAGCGACGAGGGGCTGATCGGCAGCTGTGCCGGGCGCGGCTTCATCGCACGCGGCGGCGAGGCCGACCCCAGGCCGCTCAGGCTCGAACTGAGCGAAGCAGGGCTGGTGCTGCCGCCGGCGCTCGAGGCCGATGGGTCACCGCGCAATATCGGGCTCAGGATCTACCCCGAGGTCGAGCATGCGGTGGCCGCCAGTCTCGCCTATGGCCGGTTCATGCTCAACGAATCGGCGCTCGCCGAGCATTACGGCGTCAGCCGGACCATCGCGCACGAGGTGCTGACCCGACTGGCCCGCACCGGCATCATCGTCCAGGAGTTGAACCAGCGCTGGTATGCCGGGCCGCTGACCGCCGAATCGATCCGCGAGCACTACGAGATGCGCTGGATCCTCGAGCCGGTGGCGCTGCGCCAGGCGTTCCCGAAATTCACCCAGACCGAGCTGACGGCGCGGCGCGACCGGGTGGTGCGGGCGCAGGGCGGCGATCGTGGCATCATGGAGCTCGAGGGGATCGAGCAGGACCTGCACATCGATACAGTGGCACGCTGCAACAACCGCCAGCTGCTGCAGGCGGTGCAGCGCAGCCAGCTGTTGCTGATCGCTACCCACGCGACCTTCCGTAGCCACCGCACCGGCAGCGAAATCTCCACCATGCTGGAGGAGCACCGCAGCATCTACGAGCTGCTGCTCGATGGCGACCTCGACAGCGCCTGCCGCATGCTGGAGACCCACCTGCACCGCTCGATGCACCCCAACATCGAAATGATCGCCCGGCTCGGCCCGATGCCCGAAGCAGCGCGCCTGCCCTATCTGACACCGGTGGACCGCAGCGCCGGCTGAAGCCCAAGTTACGCCTTGGACAGATGCTTGCCAGCATATCGCAGACCGGGCGCCGCTGATTCGAGCGGCGGGCAGGCAGGTCTGATCCGCGATGGTCTCGGGCTGGACCAGGCGGATGCTGGGTCGGATAAGTTCCATGCGGAACTGGGAGGATCTGCCGTTGGCGATCAGGCAACAGGTCTACATCTACGACGGCAGTCTCAGAAGAACGTCGAGCCGGGCCGTACCGGACCGTCTCGTCAGCATCACCGGGACCACGGCCGGCCCGCTGGTTTCCTGCCTCATGTTAACGAGGGGCGATCCGGCGAGGGTGCGCGCCGCGATCGCCTGTTTCAGGCGACAGACCTACCGCGACAAGGAACTGGTGGTCGTCTCGAGTGCAGCCGGCGTCGAACTGCAGCGCCTTATCGAGACGAGCGGCAGCGACATCCGCCTGATCCAGGCCGAAAAGGGTCTGTCGCTGGGGTTACTCAGAAACATCAGCGTGGAGCGGTCGGAGGGTGAGATCGTCTGTGTGTGGGACGACGACGATCTCTACGGCGCGCATCGCCTCGAGCGCGGCGTAGGCGCGTTGGTTCAGGCGCGGGCCGATGCGGTGTTCCTGCGCCAAGTGTGCATCTGGTCTCCCGGTCGAAAAATCCTCCGGCTGTCGCACTCGCGCAGTTGGGAGGCCACCATGCTGGCGTTCAAGACCGCCCTGCCCCGTTACCCCGATGCGCCCCGCAACGAGGACACTGTGCTGGTCGAGGCCATGCTCGGCCAGCGGTCCATCGCGTTGATGGATGATCCGCTGTCGTACTGCTATTGCGTCCACGGTCAGAATACCTCCGACGCCGTACAACTGCAGGCGATCATCGATGCCGGGTCCCTCAAGTTCAACTATGGCAGGGCATTGGCAGCG
>JAEUMC010000724.1 GCA_016793415.1 Devosia sp.
TTGGCGTCCTTGGTGTAGCGGCGCTGATGCTCCGTCCGATGGGTTCGAGCCGTGCCGCCGAAGGCACCTTCGAGGTCAGCCTTACCGAAGACGAGTGGAAGGCGAAGCTCGACCCCAAGGTGTTCGAGGTGCTGCGCCACGAAGCCACCGAAGCCCCGGGGTCCTCGCCGCTGCTTTACGAGCACCGCGCCGGCATCTTCAACTGCGCCGGCTGCGCGCTGCCGCTGTTCGATTCCAAGACCAAGTACGAGAGTGGTACCGGCTGGCCCAGCTTCTATCAGCCGCTCGACAACGCCGTCGGCGAGGCCACCGACACCACGCTCGGCATGAGCCGCACCGAAGTGCATTGCCGACGCTGCGGCGGCCATCTCGGCCACGTCTTCGACGATGGCCCGCAGCCCACGGGCCTGCGCTACTGCATGAACGGCCTCGCCCTGACCTTCACCCCGGCCTGACCGGGATCCTGATTTAGTGCCTACCCTCCGACTGGCCCTTCATCTCCTCGTCAAACGCGACGCGCGGGGATGGAGGGCTTCTTGTTTGCAACCCAGCCCCGCCCTCCGGCCATCTTGCCAAGCTGTGCAAACCGCCGCATGTCTTGCCGCGCCATGAAGCTCACCATCATCCAGACCGGCGACGTTCCCGCGGCCCTCCGGCCGCAGTTCGGCGCCTACCCTCCCATGTTCAAGCGCATGTTCGATGAGGCCGGCCAACCGTTCGACTATGAGACGGTCGCGGTCTACGACGGTGCCGAATTCCCCGATGCGGCGACGCTGGATGGCATCCTGATCACCGGTTCCGCCGCCGGTGTTTACGACGACTATCCATGGCTCGCGCCGCTGCGCGCCTTCATCCGCTCCGCCTACGCGGCCAATACCCCGATGCTCGGCATCTGCTTCGGCCACCAGATCATGGCCGATGCACTGGGCGGCGACGTGCGCAAATCCGAAAAGGGCTGGGGCCTCGGACGTCACACCTATGAGGTGAAGAGCCGTCCCGGCTTCCTGGCTACCGACCTGCCGGCGCTCTCCATCGCCTGCTCGCATCAGGATCAGGTGCTGGTTCCGCCCAGAGAGGCAGAGGTGTTCCTCGGCTCCGAGTTCACCCCCAATGCCGGGCTGGTCTATGCCAACGGCAAGGCGCTGAGCCTGCAGCCCCACCCGGAAGTCCTCGACGACTACACCCTCGCGCTCGCCGAACTCAGGCGCGGCAAGGCGCCGGACACCGTGGTGGACACCGCCGTGGCATCGGTTTCGACGCCATCGCACAGCAAGGACGTGGCCGGCTGGCTGGGAAATTTTCTGACGCGTTAGCGCCAGGCTGCTGGAGCCTAGTGCTCCATCAGTTGCCGGATTTCGGCGCGCAGCTGCTCAAGGCCAACCTTCTCCTCGCTCGAGGTCAGGATGATCTCGGGATGTGCTGCCGGGCGCTTGGCGATCGCTACGCGGGTCTTGGCCAGCGCCGCGTCCAGCTCCGACTTGCTCGGCTTGTCGGCCTTGGTGACGACGATCTGATAGCTCACCGCCGCCTTGTCGAGCTCGTTCATGACACTCGCGTCATTGGCGTTCGGGCCATGCCGGCCGTCGATCAGCACATAGACCCGCCTCAGGTTCGGCCGGCCGGTGAGGTATTGGTGGATCAGCCGGGTCCACTGCTTCACCTTGTCTTCCGGTGCGCGCGCATAGCCGTAGCCGGGCATATCGACGATCCTGAGCGGCTCGGACTGGCTCTCGAAGATGTTGAGCTCCTGCGTCCG
>JAEUMC010000804.1 GCA_016793415.1 Devosia sp.
AGAAGCACACCGCCCGAATTGATGATGCCCGCATGCAGGAAGGCCGACACCGGAGTTGGCGCTTCCATCACCTCGGTCACCCAGCCATGCAGCGGAAAAGATGCTGACTTGAGCGCTGCTGAAAGGACGACCAGCGCAACCGCGAGCTGGGCAAGCAGCGACAGACCGGGCTGCGCGGACGCCTCCAGGCTGGCGAGACTACCGTCACCGGAGCCGATCCACAGCAGCGCCGCGGCCAGCACCAGCGCAAGGTTCGAGCTCCCCCATACCAGCGTGAACTTCGTCGCGGCACGCCTTGCTGCGCGCCGCGCTGGGAAGAAGAGCAACAGTTGCCGCAGCCCCATACCGATGGCGATGAAGGTGAGGATCAGCACAGGCAGGCTGTCCGCGATGGAAAGTGCGAGCACGGTTGACAGGGTGACGAGCAGTAGGCTGTGGAAGCGCCCGACGCCCATGGCTCCGGCGAGATAGGTCCGGGCATAGCGGACGACGACCCAGCCGACGAAAGCGATGAGCAACTGAAGCGTCGCGCCGATCGGCTCAATACGGAACGAGACGGCCGGGACGCCGAGCGCGACGGTCGCGGGGCCGCTCAGGACGACGTCGACCATGCTGGCGAAGCTGAGACCCAGTGCGACAAAAGCGGCGAATTCTGCAAGCGATCCCAGTCGCCTTGGGTCGCGAACCAAGGTGGTGCCGCCCAAGATAGCAGTAAGGAGTGTAGGCAGTGGAGCGAGCAAGCCGGGCTCGATAAGCGGTGCCATAGTGATCCCTGGTGTCGGCGTTGACCCTCGGGAAATAGCCTTTGCGTTACTTTCAGAAAATTACATATTTTGAGGGTATTTCTGAAAAGGAATCGAACGGTTGGCAGCAATCAACCTTCACCATCTGCGGCTTTTTCGAGCGGTGGCGCTCGAGGGAAAGCTCACGCAGGCTGCAAGGCAGCTGAACCTGTCCCAGTCGGCGCTTTCCAGTCAGATCCGGACGCTCGAGGCCACGCTCGGGCATGAACTGTTCGAACGGCGGGGGCGCAGTCTCGCCTTGACCGAAGCAGGCCGCATCGCGCTCGATCACGCCGAGGCGATATTCCGCACCGCCGAGGACCTGACAGCCACGCTGCGCGAAACCGGCGGCAACCGGCGGGTGCTGCGCGTCGGAGCGCTCGCGACCCTCTCGCGCAATTTCCAGATGTCCTTCCTCAGGCCGCTGGCCGGTCGCGGAGACGTTGAACTGGTGCTGCGTTCCGGATCCCAGGGCGAACTGCTCAAGTCGCTGGAAGCCCTGAGCCTCGACGTCGTGCTGACCAACCTGCCGCCCTCACGCGACGGGGAAACCCCGTGGATGGTGCACAGCCTTGCCGAACAGCCCGTCAGCCTTGTCGGCACCCCGGCCCGCCTGGGCCCGTCGCCGCGGTCTCTCCGGGCGCTGCTCGCCGCCGAGCCGCTCGTGCTGCCGGCAGTGGATACGGCCCTCAGGGCCGGGTTCGACGCACTGGCCTCACGGCTCGGTGTCGTTCCAACAATCGTCGCGGCAGCCGACGACATGGCCATGCTCCGCCTGCTCGCCCGCGAGGACCTCGGCCTCGCGATCC
Source organism: Devosia sp. (assembly GCA_016793415.1). Classification (GTDB taxonomy): domain Bacteria; phylum Pseudomonadota; class Alphaproteobacteria; order Rhizobiales; family Devosiaceae; genus Devosia_A. The sequence goes on from JAEUMC010000804.1 coordinate 1,592, forward strand.
TGCCGCCAATCGTCGTGCGGGACGAGCTTGCACAGGGTCTGCTGCGGGAAGCGGCCCAACTCGAGGGGATCTCGGAGACGTTTCTGGCGGTGACAGTGGCCCGGCGATTCCCGAACGCGTTGCTTCAAGAACTGCTCAGCCTGGCGCGGCCGGTAGGCGACCGTCCACGCTCGGCCTGATGCTTTGGCCCGACACCGCTTCCATGGTGAAACTCGCCTGCCGCAGGCTCCGTACTTAGTCGCAATCGCTCATCCGAGCGGGGTAACAGCAACGGAGATACGAATGACGTTCCTGAAGGCCGCAGTCCTCGCAGCGTCGATTGCAGTCTGTTCGCTCGGCGCGTCTGGCGCATACGCCGCCAACATTGTCGACACCGCCAAGTCGGTCGGCACGTTCAATACCCTGCTGGCCGCCGCCGAGGCCGCCGGGCTCGCAGATACACTCGCCACCACCAAGAACATTACGGTGTTTGCGCCGACCGACGACGCCTTCGCGGCGCTGCCCGCCGGCACCGTCGAGAACCTACTCAAGCCCGAGAACAAGGACCAGCTGGTTGCGATCCTGAGTATGCACGTGCTGCCGCGCGTGCTGGAATCGAACCAGTTGCTGAACAAGCCCTTCCACGTCCGGACCCTCAACACTGCGGAAACCCTCACCATCTCCGCGACCCGCGGCGGAGTGACGGTTGCCGGATCCAACTCTGCAAACGTCGTCAAGGCCGACGTCGAGGCCGACAACGGCGTGATCCACGTTATCGACGCGGTCCTTCTCCCCTGACGCAGCCAGCGTAGATTGGGCAGTGGTGGCGCTCTCTCGTCCGTCCACCACTGCCTGCCTCGGTGCCGGCATCGCCAAGCTGCCGAAACGCCGATACCATAGGTCCATCAGGGCGGAGAGCACGGTTGAGCGAAATCAGCGGCCTTGTCGCGAGGCGCGGGCGCCGGCGCATCCTGTCGTGGCTGTTCCTTATCTTGGCGCTCGCGGCGGGCGCCGTATGGCTGGCCATTAACCGGCCATGGGAACCGAGACCGATCCGCGTCGCCATCGAAACCGTCATGCCGGGTCCGGCGAGCCGGATCCTTGCGATCAATGGCCGTGTAATGCCGGCCGAGCAGGTGGAGATCAGTTCCACGGTGGCCGGGCGAGTGGTGAGCGTCGCGGCCGCCGAAGGCGAACGCGTGAAGGTCGGCGCGCCGCTGCTGGTCATCGATGATGCGCAGCAACAGGCGGCCGTGCTGCAGGTGCGGTCGCAGCTCGACGCCGCCGAAGCGCAGCGAAACAAGGCCCAGCTCGATCTCGAGCGGACCGAGGCCCTGCGGGACTCGGTATCGAGAAAGACCCTCGATGACGCGCGGCTGGCAGTCGAGACAGCCGAAAAGGAAGTCGACCGTCTCCGCTCGCAGCTTGATCAGGCGGAAGATCTGCTGGCAGAATACACTATCAAGGCGCCGTTCGACGGCACCATCATCAGCCGCGGGGCAGATGCCGGACAGGTGGTGAACAATGCCACCACCCTGTTTCTTCTAGCCGACCTCGGCACGTTGCATGGCGAAGCCAACGTCGACGAACTGTATGCATCCGAAGTGCGGCGCGGCTTGCACGTCACGGCGCGGCCAGCCGGCCATTCCGAGCTCATTGAGGGCGAGGTGATCTATGTCTCGCCGCGCGTCGATGCTTCGACCGGCGGGCGGCTCGTACGGGTCACGCTGCCGGGTGCTGGCCAGCAGAACCTGCCCATCGGACTGACGGTGATGCTCAACATCGTGGTCGAGGAGGCGGACGACGCCATCTCCTTGCCCCGCTCGGCCTTGGTCAAGGGCGAGCAGCCAGCGGTCTACCTCATCGAGAACGGCAGGGCCGTGCTTCGGGTGGTCCAGTATATCGACTGGCCGTCGGAGCGGTTGATCGTCACTTCGGGCTTGGCCCCTGGCGAAACGCTGGTCACCGACAGCAAGCTGGTGAAGGCCGAGGGCGTGCTCGTCGCGGAGCGGGAGTAGGCGCAGTGTTCTACCGGCTGAAGATCGCTACGCGCTACCTCACGGCCAACCGCGGCCAGTCCCTCCTGCTGGTGCTCGGCGTGGCGGTGGGCGTCTACGTGTTCGTGTTCATGAGCGCTCTGATCGGCGGACTGGCCGTCCTCCTCATCGACCGCACCGTCGGCAGCATCGCCCATG
>JAEUMC010000831.1 GCA_016793415.1 Devosia sp.
CCGTCATCTCCTATCGCTCCAAGAGCGCCATCCGTGAAACCGCCAAGGTGTTCGGGATTTCCGACGACATCATCGGCGCGCTCAACCAGCTGCACTGGGGCTGGGGCAATGCCGCCGATTTGAAGGGCATCAAGATGCTGGGGCTCGATCCTGACGATCCGACCCTGACGCAGATGTTCAACGTGGTGCCGGTGCTGAAATCCTTCCCCCGCCACCTCAGCCAGCATGTCGGCGGCTTCGTCATCACCCGCGATTCGCTCGAAAGCCTGGTGCCAATTTCGAAGACGGCGATGGAGAGCCGCACCATCGTCGAGTGGGACAAGGACGATATCGATGCGCTGGGCATCCTCAAGGTCGATATCCTGGCGCTCGGCATGCTCACCTGCCTGCGCCGTTCGTTCGAGCTGCTGCATCAGCACTATGGTCGCGACGTCACGCTGCCGCAGCTGATGGCCGAGGAAACCCAGCCGGAGGTGAAGGCGCCGGTGTACCGGATGACGCATCGCGCCGACACTATCGGGGTGTTCCAGATCGAGAGCCGGGCGCAGATGTCGATGCTGCCGCGGTTGAAGCCCAAAGAATTCTACGATCTCGTCATCGAAGTGGCGATCGTCCGCCCCGGCCCGATCCAGGGCGGCATGGTGCACCCCTATCTGAAGCGCCGGCAGGGGCTCGAGCCGGTGGAAAAAATGCCGCAGGCCCTCTACGAGGTGATGAAGCGCACCTATGGCGTGCCGCTGTTCCAGGAACAGGCGATGCAGATCGCCATCGTCGCTGCCGGCTTCACCCCGGGTGAAGCGGACAAGCTGCGCCGCGCCATGGCGACGTTCCGGCGTAACGGGACCATCCATACGCTGAAAGACCGTTTCCTCAGCGGCATGAAGGCCAATGGCTATGCCGAGGATTTCGCCCGGCGCTGCTTCGCCCAGATCGAAGGCTTTGGCGATTATGGCGTCCCCGAAAGCCATGCCGCCTCGTTCGCGCTGCTGGTCTATGCCTCGTGCTGGATGAAGTGCCACTACCCCGATGTGTTCGCCTGCGCCCTGCTCAACAGCCAGCCGATGGGGTTCTACTCACCCGCCCAGATCGTCCGCGATGCCGTCGAGCACGGGGTAGAGATGCGGGTTGCCGACGTCAACCGCTCGGACTGGCTGCATGTGCTGGAAGACGGCACACCGGCCAGCCAACGGATCATGAAGCAGCACGCCGAGATGCAGGGCGATATCCTCTCGACCAAGGCGATCCGGCTCGGCCTCAGGCAGGTGATCGGGCTGAAGCAGGACCATGCCAACCTGATCATTGCCAAGCGCGGCGACGGCTATGCCTCGATCCGCGACCTCTGGGTGCGGACCGGCATTCCGGTGGCGACGCTGGAGAAACTGGCCGAGGCCGATGCGTTCGGTTCGATGGGACTCAACCGGCGCGAGGCCCTGTGGGTGGTGCGCGGCTTGCACGGCGTGGCCGGCGCCGAGCAGCTGCCGCTGTTCGCGATCTCCAAAAAACTCTCCCAGCCAGACGATGCGGAAACCGACCTGCCGGTCATGGCGCCCGGGGAGTCGGTGGTGCACGACTACCGGACGCTGTCGCTGTCGCTCAAAGGGCATCCCGTCGGGTTCCTCCGCCCCGAACTCGATCGGCGCGGCACGCTGCGCTGCGCCGACCTGATCGACCAGCCGAACGGCGCCATCGTCGAAACCGCCGGCCTGGTGCTGGTGCGCCAGCAGCCGGGCACGGCGAGCGGGGTGATCTTCATGACGCTGGAGGATGAGACCGGCATCGCCAACATCGTCGTGTGGCCGAAATTGTTCGAGCAATACCGACGTGAG
>JAEUMC010000892.1 GCA_016793415.1 Devosia sp.
CGGCCTCGTCGAGATCGGCAACATCCTCGAGAATTTCGGCGCTGGAGCGTACCGCGGTGATGCCGGAGAGAATCCGGTGCAGCAGTTGCGCGAGGAGGGGATCGGTCCGCAGTCGGTCAGCATAACTGTCGGCATTGGCAGTGGCGCCCAGATAGGCCCGGCGAAGGCGCGCGATGGCGCGCGCGGCAGCCGGCTGCTGCGCCACCAGATCGCGGGAAGCCGGCATATCGACGCCTTCGAGCACTGGATCGGCAAAGGCTTCGTCCAGTTCGGCGATCAGCCGATGCTCGGAGTCGCCGCTGAGTTCGCTGAGTTCGACGTCGAGTTCGTCGGCCAGCCGGATCAGCAGCGAACCGCCGACATGGCGCTTGTTGCGCTCGATCAGGTTGAGATAGCTGGCCGAAATCCCGACCTGGCGGGCGAGCGCTGCCTGCGACACCCCCAATGCCCGGCGACGTGAACTGATCTTGAGACCGATCGGCGCGCGCATGCATCCCCCTCGCTTGTCAACATATTGACAGAGACGCAGTCAAGCAAGGCCAATGATTTACAAGAATATTGAGTAATATCAGTCACCTGTTGCGAAGCTTTTCACACGGCCGGATAGTGACGCATCGCTGTGAGACGCACGGCAATGCACCGTGCCCCGCCGCGCATGAGGAGGAGCTAATGACCAATTCTCAGAACTTCAGCCGCCGTGGCGTGCTGAAGGGCGGCCTGGCCGGCATTCTGGCGACCGGTGTTGCGCCGCTGATTTTCACCCGGGGCGCCTATGCCCAGGAGTTCTGCAACGCGCCGACCGGTGACACCGTCACCATCGGCTTCAACATGCCGCTGACCGGCGCCTATGCCGACGAGGGCGCCGACGAACAGCGCGCCTACGAGCTCGCCGTCGAGCACCTGAACGGTGGCGGCGATGGCGGCCTGATCCCGTTCTTCTCGTCCAAGACCTTGAAGGGCAACGGCATCCTCGGCAAGAAGGTGGTCGGGGTCACCGGCGACGACCAGACCAAGGCCGACGCGGCGCGCGACTCGGCCCGCCGCATGATCGAGCGTGACGGCGCGGTGATGATCACCGGCGGCTCCTCCTCGGCGGTGGCAATTGCCGTGCAGGGCCTGTGCCAGGAGAAGGGCGTCATCTTCATGGCGGCGCTCACCCATTCCAACGACACCACCGGCAAGGACAAGAAACGCTACGGCTTCCGCCACTTCTTCAACGCATACCAGTCGGGTATCGCGCTCGGGCCGGTGCTCGGCGAGGCCTATGGCAAGGATCGCGTCGCCTACCACCTGACCGCCGACTACACCTGGGGCTGGACCCAGGAAGAGTCGATGAAGAACGCCACCGAGGCGCTCGGCTGGAAGACCCTGACGCCGGTCCGCACCCCGGTGGGCGCCGGCGACTTCAGCCAGTATCTGACCCCGGTGCTGAACTCGGGCGCCGATGTGCTGATCCTCAACCACTACGGCTTCGACATGGTGAACTCGCTCACCCAGGCCGTGCAGTTCGGCATGAAGGACAAGCAGGCCAATGGCAAGCAGTTCGAGATCGTCGTGCCGCTGGTTTCCGACCTGATGGCCAAGGGCGCCGGCGATGCCATGAAGGGCATCTATGGCACCTCGAACTGGGATTGGCAGCTGCCCGATGATGCCTCGAAGGCCTTCACCAAGTCGTTCGGCGCCAAGTTCGGCCAGCCGCCGAGCCAGGCTGCC
>JAEUMC010000926.1 GCA_016793415.1 Devosia sp.
AGCTGGCATCGACGAGGACGACGTTGGGGTCGTCGAGATGTTCGGCGAGCCAGTCGGTGGTGACGAGTGGGTTGGTCATGGGTGCTCCGCTGTTCGCGGCGCACCCTAAAAGCTTCGGTTGGTTTCGGCTAGTTGCCGAGCCGGGTTCAGCTACTTGTCGAGTACCAGCACGTCGCTCGAGGCGATGCCGACACGGACGGGGGCGCCGTGCTCGGGCGGCGGGGTGCGCGGGTCGTTGAAGGTGTCGAGATTGACCGCGTTGTCGCCGAGGTCGACCTTCAGCCGGATGACCGAGCCGAGGAAGCTGACTTCGGCCACCTTGCCGTCGAGCACGATGTCGCGCGCCGCGCCATTGGCGAGCGACACGGCTTCGGGCCGCATGGTGAGCGCCACCGCTTCGCCGTTGCGCGCCGAAGCGGGCAAGGCCGGGATGGTGACGGTGGTGCCGCCCAGCGTCACGGTCTTCTGGCCGGCGTCGGCCACGGTGGCGTTCAGCGTGTTGAGGGTGCCGACGAAGGTCGCGACGAACCTGGTCTGCGGCCGGTTGTAGATCTCGAATGGCTGGCCGAACTGCTCGACATTACCGGTGTTGAGCACCACGATCCGGTCGGAGATCGACAGCGCCTCCTCCTGGTCGTGGGTGACGAACACCGTGGTGATCCCCAGTTCGCGCTGGATCTGGCGGATCTGTTCGCGCAGCGAGACGCGGATCTTGGCGTCGAGCGCCGACAGCGGTTCGTCGAGCAGCAGCATGCGGGGGCTGGGCGCCAGGGCGCGGGCCAGCGCCACGCGCTGCTGCTGGCCGCCCGAAAGTTCGAACGGGTAGCGCTTGCCGTAACCGGAAAGGCCGATCAGCTTCAGCATCTCCTCGACCCGCGCTTCGCGCTGCGGCTTGGGCATGCCGGCGATCTTCAGCCCGAAGCCGATATTGTCGGCGACGTTCATGTTGGGGAACAGCGCATAGGCCTGGAACACCATGCCGATCTTGCGCTGGTTGGGCGCGAGGCCGGAAATATCCTTGCCTTCGACCAGGATGCGGCCGGAGTCCGGTCGCTCGAAGCCGGCGATCATCCTGAGGATGGTGGTCTTGCCGCAGCCGGAGGGGCCGAGCAGGCTGACGAACTCGCCCTTGTCGAACGCGAGGTCGACGCCCTTGACCACCTGGTTGCCGCCGAAGGTTTTGACCAGCTTTTCGATACGCAGGAATTCTTGGCGCAGGAATTCGGTTGCCATGTTTAGTCCCTACGAGCGGTTTTGGGGGCGAAGCGGGCGAGCAGCTGGATCATGCCCATGGCGCCCCAGGTGATGACGAACGAAATGACGGCGAGCGCGGCGGGCTCGAACGCCCGGTTGGCGCCGATATTCTGCATGTAGACGCCGAACACCTGCCGGTTGAGCAGGCTCGCGATGGTGAACTCGCCGATGACGATGGCGAGCGTCAGGAAAGCGCCCGACAACACCGCGACGATGATGTTGGGAAAGATCACCTGGGCGATGATGGTCGCCTGGTTGGCGCCGAGGATGTTGGCAGCCTCGGTGAGGGTCTGCACATCGATGGTGCGCAACCCGGTATCCACTGCCCGATACATGTAGGGTAAAGCCAGCGCCACATAGGCGAGGGTGAGGAGGATATCGGTGCCCAGGTTCGTGCCCAGCAGCGGCAGCGGCGACGAGGTGTTGTACATCCGGATGTAGCCGAACACCAAAATGATCGCCGGGATGATCAGCGGCAGCAGGGTGATGAACTCGATGATCGGTCTCAGATGCGGGGCGCGCAGCCGCACATAATAGGCGGCGGGCACGACGATCAGCAGCCCGACGACGATGGCGCAGATGCCGACGATCAGCGAATAGCTGAACGAGGCCTGGAAGCGCCCGTCGGAGAACACCGAGGTGTAGGCATCGAAGGTGTAGCCCTCGCGGCGGATGCGCAGCGAGAACTCGAAGGTGGCGAGCAGCGGCAGCAGGAAATAGGCCGCGCCGAGCGCAAAGATGATCCAGCTCCAGAGCCTGCCCGACTTCACTTGAGCCACCTCTCGGCGCGGGTGCGGATCACGAGATAGATGACATTGGCAAAAGCCGTGATGACGATCATGCCGAGCGCCAGCGCGGCGCCGAGGCCGGGGTTGTGCAGCACATCGCCGCGGATCTGGGCATAGAGCAGGATCGGCACGATGTTGAGCGAGGAGCCGGTAAGGGCATAAGCCGTCGCAATCGCCCCGAACGCATTGGCGAACAGCAGCGACAGCGTGCCGAGCAGGTTCGGCCACAGCACCGGCAGCCCGATATAGCGCCAGAACTGGCCGTTGGTGGCGCCGAGCGTCGCCGCGGCCTCACCCCACTCCTTCTTCAACCCATCGATCGCCGGCGCGATGATCAGGATCATCAGCGGGATCTGGAAATAGAGATAGGTGATGGTGAGGCCCCAGAAGCTCAGGAGGTTGAAGCCGGACTTGTAGAGATCGAAGCCGACGAACTTCAGCAGCACGGTGACCAGCCCGAGCCGCCCGAGCGTCGCAAGGAAGGCGAAAGCCAGCGGGATGCCGGCAAAGTTCGAGGCGACGCCGGAAAACGTCATCACCGTGGAACGGATGGCAGAGGGCAGGCGGCCGCGAATGATGGCCAGCGCAATGACGAGCCCGATGCCGGCGCCAAGCAGAGCCGAGGCGGCCGAGACGCGGATCGAAATCCAGAACGAGGCAAGGATCTGCGGCGTCGCCAGATCCATGATGTTCTGCAGGGTGAAGTTGCCGTCGCCGTCCTGGAAGGCGCCGACCACCAGACCGAGCGTCGGGATCAACAGGAACAGCAGCGCGAAGATGATGAAGGGCGCGATGGCGATCAGGTCGCCGAGGCGGAGTTGAGAAAAGAACCGGAACGGGTTTCCACCGACGCGCACGGCCGGCCCGGTGGAAACCGGGCCGGCCGCGGGGTCAGCCGCAGAGCTGACATTGGCCATATTACTGGACGTTGGCGCCGACGACGGCGTCCCACTGGCCGGTGATCACTTCCTTGGCGGCAGCCTGCTCGTCGAGGGTGGGGAACACGGCCTTGGCATAGGCGTCGGCCGGCGGCAGCTTGTCGAGCAGCTCCTGCGGCACCTTGCCGTTGGCGGCAAGGTCGTTGAAGCGGATCGGGTGGCAGTAGCCGGCGAGCCAGCCGAGCTGTCCCTCGTCCGAATAGAGATACTCCATCCACAGCTTCGCGGCGTTCGGATGCGGCGCGTAGGCGCTGATCGCCTGGATGTAGACGCCCGCGACGACGCCCGACTTCGGCACGATGACCTCGACCGGCGGATTGCCGTTCAGCGTGTCGCGGCCCGCGAGCGCGTTGTAGTCCCAGGTGATGAGGATCGGCGTCTGGCCCTGCGCCAGCGTCGCCGACTTGCCGATCACCGGCACGAAGTTGCCCTTGGCGTTGAGCTCCTTGAAGAACTCCAGGCCCGCGGTTCCGGCGGCCTCGCCCGCGGCGGCGCCCTTCGACAGGCCGGCGGCGTAGACGCCCTGGATCGCCTGGTTGGACGCGCGCGGATCACCCGCCAGCGCCACGGCGTTGCGGTACTCGTCGCCCAGCAGGTCGGACCAGTCCTGAGGCGTGTTGGCGACGATGTCCTTGTTCACCTCGAACGCCAGCACGCCGTAATAGTCGCCGTACCAGTAGCCGTCGGCGTCCTTGGCGCTGTCCGGGATCGAGTCCCAGGTCGCGACCTTGTAGGGCTGGATCAGGCCGTCCGCCTTGGCCGAGGGGCCGAAGGACAGGCCGACGTCGATCACGTCGGGCGCCTGCGGGCCGGTATTGCCCT
>JAEUMC010000950.1 GCA_016793415.1 Devosia sp.
CCGAGACAGGCTTGTCGCAAACGGCAAACCAAAGCTGGTCGCTATCATCGCAACAGCCCGAAAACTCCTCGTGATCCTCAACGCCATCCTGCGCGACCAAAAACCATGGAGACAAACTTGACCGCCAAGACAGTCGCTCCCGCAAGCGGGAGAGGGAGTCCCGACTGCTGCCAACAGCCTCCTACTCCGCCGCCTCCAGCCGGTTCACCTCGATGATCCCGCGAATCTCCGCGCGACACGAACCACAATTCGTCCCTGCTTTCAGCGCCGCCCCGATCGCATCGACGGTGTGGCAGCCGCTGCGCGCCGCTTCGGCGATCTGGTTGGCGCCGACCCCGAAGCAGGCGCAGACGATCGGTCCCGGATCCGGCCGGTCGGCGCCGGGCCGTCCGGCAAGGATGTCCGCCCGCCTGGCCGGCTCGATCGTCTCGGTCAGCAGCGATACGGCCCATTGCCGCGACACCAGCACCGGGTCGGGCGACAGGTAGAGCGCGAAACTCAACCGGCCCGCCTCGAATAGCGCGAGGCTCTGCCGACCGCTTGCCTTGTCGGCAATGCTCAGCAGTTCGACGCTCTCCCCCACCCCGAACGCGGCACGCGTCCAGCCGAGCCAATCCTCGGGTTCGCTGATGAACGCCAGCTCTGCCCGCCAGCCGCCAGCTGTCTCGGCAATGGCCCAGTAATCGGTGCCGGCAAGCTGCGGCCGCACCCGGCTGACCGCAAAGCCGTAGCGCCGGGCCAAAGCCGGGCCTGCCACCACCATCGCCGATTTGAGCGCCGGCTGCCCCGATTGCGGATCGGTCTGGCCACTGACCAGTGCATCGATCCGCCCCGCGGCCGAGAACCGGTCGGTCCAGTGCATGGGTACGAACACCGAACCCTTTTGCTGCCGCTCGGTCACCAGCGCCCGCACCAAGACGCTTCCATGCTGGTTCTCGAGCCGGACGAGGCTGGCGTGCCGGATGCTCTTTTCAGCCGCGTCGTCGGGGTGGAGCTCGGCGAAGGGTTCGGCCATATGCGCCGAGAGCCGTGCCGCCTTGCCGGTCCGCGTCATGGTGTGCCAGTGGTCGCGCACCCGCCCGGTATTGAGCACCAGCATACCCGGCGGCGGCACCAGCGGCGGCGGTGGCAGCACCGCGACGAAGCGCGCCCGCATGTCGGGGGTGAAGAACCGCCCATCGGCAAACATCCGCGCCGTGCCGCGAACCGCCCGCACCGGCCACTGCACCGGTTGCAGCCCGTCATAATCGGCGTGCATCAGCCCCGAGAGGTCGAAATCGCGGCTGCCGTCATTCTCGAACCCGGAAAGCGCTGTATGCTCTGCAAAGATTTCGCCCGGCCGCTCGTAGGCGAAGGCTTCGGCGTATCCCATGCGGCGCGCCACCTGCGCGACAATCCACCAGTCGGGCCTCGCTTCCCCGGGCGCCGGGAGAAACGGGCGCTGCCGCGAGATCCGGCGCTCGGAATTGGTGACCGTACCGTCCTTTTCGCCCCAACCCGCCGCCGGCAGCCGCACATCGGCCTCCACCGCCGTATCGGTTCCCGCGTTCATGTCCGACACCACGACGAATGGACAGGCCCGGATCGCCGCCCGCACCTTGTCGGCCTCGGGCATCGAATCCACCGGATTGGTCGCCATGATCCACAGCGCCTTCACCTTGCCCTGGGCGATCGCCTCGAACAGCTCGACCGCCTTCAACCCCGGCCGCGAGGCCACCCGCTCGGAGCGCCAGAAGCGCTTCACCCGGTCGATGTTCCGGGGTTCGAAATCCATGTGCGCGGCCAGCATGTTGGCAAGCCCGCCGACTTCGCGTCCGCCCATGGCGTTGGGCTGCCCGGTGACCGAGAATGGCCCCTTCCCCGGCAGGCCGATCCTGCCGGTGGCGAGGTGCACGTTGACGATGGCGTTGACCTTGTCGGTGCCGGTCGCCGACTGGTTGACCCCCTGCGAGTAGACCGTCACTGCCCGCGTCGTCTCGGCGAACCAGTCGTAGAACACCGCGATGTCGCGCCGGCTGAGCCCGGTGGCTTCCGCCACCCGTTCGAGGCTCCAGCCCCGTGCCACGTCGAGCGCCGCACCGAACCCATTGGTGCTCTCGGCGATGAACTCGGCATCGACGGCGTTCCGCTCGGCGAGAGACTTGAGCAGCCCCACGAACAAGGCCGTATCGCCATCCGGCTTGATGGCGAGGTGCAGGTCCGCCTGGTCCGCGGTAGTGGTCCGCCTGGGGTCGATCAGCACAATCCGCATCCCCGGCCGCTCGGTCTTGGCCTTGACGATGCGCTGGTACAGCACCGGGTGGCACCAGCTGAGGTTGGAGCCGACGAGGATGATCAGGTCGGCGAGCTCCAGATCCTCGTAGTTCCCGGGCACCGTGTCCGAGCCGAAGGCCCGCTTGTGCCCAGCCACCGACGAGGCCATGCAGAGCCGTGAGTTGGTGTCGATATTGCCCGAGCCGATGAAGCCCTTCATCAGCTTGTTCGCGACGTAGTAATCCTCGGTGAGCAGTTGCCCCGAGCCGTAGATGGCGACCGAGTCCGGCCCATGCTCGGCTATGGTCGCGCTGAAGGTTTTCGCGACGAGGTCCAGTGCCCTGTCCCAGCTGGCGCGCTCGCCATTGATCTCGGGGTGGAGCAGTCGCCCGTCCAGCGACAGTGTCTCACCCAGCGCCGAGCCCTTCGAGCAGAGCCGCCCGAAATTGGCCGGATGCTCCGGATCGCCTGATATCGTCACGGAGCCATCCGGCTGCGGTGTCGCCAGCACCCCGCAGCCGACCCCGCAATAGGGGCAGGTGGTGCGGATGGTATCAGGCATCGTGGCTGGAACCCCTACCCGTTCGGCTCGCAGAGCGCGGGGCTCCACCCCACCCAGCTGCGCTAAGCCCGCTACGCGGGCAAGCTGCGCTGCCCTCCCCATCAAGGGGAGGGAGACCCGACTGATGGCTTCGGTTCTTCTCCCTCCCTCCCCCTTGTGGAGAGGGTAGCGCAGCTAGGCGAAGCCGTAGCGAAGCTGGGTGGGGGTGGGCAACACGCACCGAACTGCGCTCGAGGGGTCGCGGAGCCACGATACCCCCTACTCCGCCGCCATCAGCATGACCTCGGCCGCCATGAAGATGCGGCCGTCGACCACGTTCACCGCAAAAGTCCTGACCTGCCCTTCGTCGGCGCCCTGCGCTTCGCCGGTGGCAAGGTCGAACACCCAGTTGTGCAGCGGACAGGTCACCGACCCGCCGTGCACGATCCCCTCGCTGAGCGGCCCACCCTTGTGCGGGCAGCGGTTTTCGATGGCGTAGACATGGTTCTCGGCAGTACGGAACACCGCGATCTTGCCCGCCGGCGTGTTCACGCAGCGCGCGCCGCGCAGCGGGATCTGCTCGATCCGCCCGATCTCGATCCAGTCGTTCATATCCATCACTCCGCTGCCTGCGGCACGCCGAATTCCGCCAGCGCGGCGAACTCGTGCGCGTCCTTGCCGTTGACCCGCTCTTCCCACGGATCGACCTGGGCGAACTGCTGGCTGAACACGAAGCGGTCGTAGTAGAAGCGGCGCTTCTCGCGGTCGGTGACGATGGCGGCCTGGATCGACTCCATCCCCACCCGCTTCAGCCACTTGTACATACGCTCGAGATAGCGCCCCTGCTCGCGATAGAGCTGGGTCAGCGCGGCGATGATCTCGATCGCCTCGTCCTCGCTGTCGGCATGGCAGAGCGCCTCGGTGCCCTTGATGTCGAGCCCGGCGGCCCCGGCGAAGACAATGTCGTAGCCACTGTCGACGCAGATCACGCCGACATCCTTGCAGGTGGCTTCGGCGCAGTTGCGTGGGCAGCCGGAGACGGCCATCTTCACCTTGGCCGGGGTCCAGGCTCCCCACATGAACTTTTCGAGCTTGATGCCCAGCCCGGTCGAATCCTGCGTGCCGAACCGGCACCAGTCCGAGCCGACACAGGTCTTCACCGTCCTCAGGCCCTTTGCATAGGCAGCGCCCGATACCATGCCGGCGGCGTTGAGGTCGGCCCATACGGCCGGCAGGTCCTCCTTCTTCACGCCCAGCATGTCGATGCGCTGCCCACCGGTGACTTTCACCGCCGGGATACGGAACTTGTCGACCACATCGGCAATGGCGCGGAGTTCACCCGAAGTGGTCATGCCGCCCCACATGCGCGGCACCACCGAATAGGTCCCGTCCTTCTGGATATTGGCGTGCACGCGCTCGTTGATGAAGCGCGATTGCTGGTCGTCTTCGTATTCGCCCGGCCAGCTCGCCACCATGTAATAGTTCAATGCCGGCCGGCACTTGGCGCAGCCGCATGAAGTCTTCCATTCAAGCTCCTGCATAAGTTGAGGGATCGAGCGCAACTCCTTGGCAACAATGAGCCTGCGCACTTCGTCATGGCCGAGATCGGTGCATTTGCACATCGGCTGCACGGCCGATGGGTTGTAACTGTCGCCAAGCGTCAGCAGCAGCAGCTTTTCGACGAGCCCGGTGCACGAGCCACAGCTCGCCGAGGCCTTGGTGTGGGCGCGGACATCGTCGAGCGAGGTCAGCCCCTTCGCCGTGATGGTCCCGGTGATCTTCGACTTGCAGACGCCGTTGCAACCACAGATCTCTGCCTCATCCGGCAAGGCTGCAACGGCCGCCGTAGGGTCCAGCGGGGCACCACCCTGGTAGTTCTGGCCGAAGATCAGCGTGTCGCGCATCTCGCGCGTATCGACGTTGCGCTTCAGCATATCGTAGAACCACGGCCCATCGCCGGTATCGCCGTAGAGCACCGTGCCGATGATCCTGTCGTCCTTGAGGATCAGCCGCTTGTAGACGCCGGCCGAGGCGTCGCGCAGCACGATCTCCTCGCGATCCTCGCCTTCGGCGAAATCGCCGGCCGAGTAGAGGTTGACGCCGGTGACCTTGAGCCGGGTCGCGGTGGCGACCGGCGTGAAGGTCGCCTTGTCGTCGCCGCAGAGCTGTGCGGCGAGGACGTTCGCCATATCGTAGAGCGGCGCCACCAGCCCGAAGGTCGCCCCATTCACCTCGACGCATTCGCCGAGCGCATAGATCGAGGGGTCGGAAGTACGCATCTGCGCATCGACCACGATGCCGCGATTGGCGGCAAGTTCGGCGCTCTTGGCGAGCGCCACGTTCGGCCGGATGCCCACCGCCATCACCACGAGGTCCGCCGGGATCACCGAGCCATCGGCGAACTCGACCCCGGTGACCCGCTTATCGCCGAGGATCTGCCTGGTGTTGGCCGAGGTCATCACCTTGATGCCGCGCGCCTTCATCGATTCCCCGAGCAGGTAGCCGGCCGCCGGGTCGAGCTGGCGCTCCATCAGCGTCGGCATCACGTGCACCACGGTGACGTCCATGCCCTGCTCGTTGAGCCCGGCCGCCGCCTCGAGCCCGAGCAGGCCGCCGCCGATCACCACCGCCCTGCCCCGGGACTTGGCCGCCAGCATCATGGTGTTGACGTCATCGAGATCGCGATAGGTGACGACGCCGGCGAGGTTCGCGCCCGGCACCGGGATGATGAACGGCACTGAACCGGTGGCGATCACCAGCTTGTCGTAGCTCTCGGTGATACCGTTGACCGAGGTCACGGTCTTGTTCACCCGGTCGATGCTCTCGACCTTGCACCCCTTGTAGAGGGTGATGCCGTGCTTGATGTACCAGGCGTCGCCATGGATGACGATGTCGTCAAAGCTCTTCTCGCCCGACAGCACGGGGCTGAGCATGATGCGGTCGTAGTTGACCCGCGGCTCGGCGTTGAAGATCACCACCTCGTAGCGGTCGGGATCGGTCTCGAACAGCTTCTCCAGCGCCCGCCCGGGCGCCATGCCGTTGCCGATGATGACGAGTTTCTCTTTCATCGCGCCCCCCATCATGCCGCCTCCACAAAGCGGTGCCGCTCGTAGAGGAATTTCAGCACCGCCTCGCGGCACTTGAGGTAAGTGCGGTCACCGGCGAGCTCGAGCCGCTGGCGCGGCCGGCCGAGCGGCACCTCCAGCACTTCGCCGATCCGCGCCGCCGGGCCATTGGTCATCATCACGATCCGGTCGGAAAGCAGCACCGCCTCATCCACGTCGTGGGTGATCATGATCATGGTGTTGTTCAGCCGACCGTGGATCTCCATCACCGCATCCTGCAGGTGCGCCCGGGTCAGCGCGTCGAGCGCCCCGAACGGTTCGTCGAGCAGCAGGATTTTCGGCTCCATCGCCAGCGCCCGGGCGATGCCGACGCGCTGCTTCATGCCGCCCGAGATTTCCGCCGGCCGCTTGTCGCGGGCATGCCCCATCTGCACCAGGTCGAGATTGTGCATGATCCACTCGTGCCGCTCGGCCTTCGACTTCTTCGCCCCGAACACCTTGCCGACCGCCAGGTTGACGTTCTCGTAGACCGTCAGCCACGGCAGCAGCGAGTGGTTCTGGAACACCACCGCTCGCTCCGGTCCAGGCTCCGATACGGTCTTGTCCTCGAGGAAGATGGCGCCCGACGTGACCTCGGTCAGTCCGGCGATCAGGTTGAGCAAGGTCGACTTGCCGCAACCCGAGTGGCCGATGATCGAGATCACCTCGCCCTGCTCGATCTCGAGCGAGATATCCTTGAGCACCTCCGAGGTGACCCCGTTCCGCTCGAAGCTCTTGTCGACGTGATCGATCTTGAGATAGCCAGCCATTCCTGCCTCCTCAGTTCGCGGCCGTGCCGCGGGTGATGAAG
The DNA here is from genome assembly GCA_016793415.1 of Devosia sp. Classification (GTDB taxonomy): domain Bacteria; phylum Pseudomonadota; class Alphaproteobacteria; order Rhizobiales; family Devosiaceae; genus Devosia_A. The sequence continues at coordinate 6,710 of JAEUMC010000950.1, forward strand.
GCGCCGAAGCCGGCAACCAGGCGGTCGAGCATGAAGCCGACCACGCCGATATAGACCAGCGCCACGATGATGTCGGGCAGGCGTGACGAGTTCCACGCATCCCAGATGAAAAAGCCGATGCCGACGCCGCCGGTGAGCATTTCCGCCGCGACGATGGCGAGCCAGCTGAGCCCGATGCCGATCCGCAATCCGGTGAAGATGTACGGCGCCGCGGCCGGCACCATCACCTTGAAGAAGAACTCGATCGGGTTGAGCCGGAGGATCGCCGCGACGTTGCGATAGTCGTTCGGGATATTGCGGACGCCCACCGCCGTGTTGATGATCACCGGCCACACGGCAGTGATGAAGATGACGAAGATCGCCGAGGGGTGGCTGTCGCGGAACGCCGCCAGCGACAGCGGCAGCCAGGCCAGCGGCGGCACGGTGCGAAGGATCTGGAAGATCGGATCGAGCCCGCGCATCGCCCAGACCGATTGTCCGATGAACGCGCCGACCGCGACGCCCACCAGGGCGGCGAAGCCGAAGCCGATGGCCACCCGCTGCAGCGAGGCCAGCACCCGCCAGGCGAGGCCGATATCGCCATTGCCGTAGTCGAAGAACGGGTTCCAGATCAGCTCGCCGGCCTGCTCCCACACCAGCGATGGCGGCGGCAGCGAGGCGCCGGGGGTGGCGCAGGCGATCTGCCAGACCAGCAGCACCAGCAGCACGACGATCAGCGGCGGCACGACGGAGCGCGCCACGTTGGCAGCGACCTTTCGGAGGTCGACCCTGCGGGTGCTGGATTGCGCGGGAAAGGCGAACACCTTCGCCTTCTTGGCTTGCACGACGGTTTCGAACTGGGCCTCTGCACTCATGCTCGCGGGGTCCGTACTCAATGAGGGGGAAAAAGCGGCGCCGAGCCGGGGCTGGGCCCGGCGCCAGTCAGGGGACGTCGACCCGATCAGCCCAGCGCAGTGATCGCGAGGCTCTCGAGGTAAGCGGACGGGTTTTCGGGATCGAACACCTTGCCGTCGAAGAAGGTCTCCGGCCCGCGCGAGCTCGACGCCGGGATGTCGGCCGCCGCCACGCCCAGAGTTTTTGCCGCATCGCGCCACAGATCCTCGCGATTGACCTGGTCGACCAGCGCCTTCACGTCGGTTTCGGCCGGCAGGTACCCCCAGCGGATGTCCTCGGTGAGGAACCACGCATCGTGGCTCTTGAACGGGTAGGAGGCATGGTCCTTCCAGAACTTCATCTCGAGTCCGGTGGCGGTCATCACCCGGCCGTTGCCGTAGTTGATGTCGCCTTTGAGCCGCCCCAGCACATCGGCCGGCGGCACGTTGAACCAGCCGCGCTTGCCGAGGATCTGGCTCAGCTCCTCCTTGTTGGCCATGTCATCGGCCCACTGCGCCGCTTCCATCACCGCCATCAGGATGGCGCGGGTGGCGATCGGGTTCTTCTCGATGAAGTCATTCCTGAGCCCCAGCGCCTTTTCCGGGTGCCCCTTCCACAACTCGCCGGTGGTTGCGGCGGTGAAGCCGATCCCCTGGTTGACCAGTTGCTCGTTCCACGGCTCACCGACGCAGAAGGCATCCATGTTGCCGACCTTCATGTTGGCCACCATCTGCGGCGGCGGCACGGTGATGGTGGAAACCTCGGTGTTGGGGTTGATGCCGCCGGCGGCGAGCCAGTAGCGGATCCACAGGTCGTGCGTGCCACCGGGGAAGGTCATCGCCACGGTGACCTCCTTGCCCTCGGCCTTGCGTTTGGCGAACACGTCCTTGAGCGGCGAGCTGTCGAGGCCGACGCCGACATCCTTGTAAGCCTGGGCCACCGAGATCGCCTGGCTGTCGAGATTGAGCCGCGCCACGATCGACATCGGCAGCGGCACGTTGTTCTGCGTCACCTTGCCGGTCGAAATCAGGTAGGGCATCGGCGTCAGGATATGCGCCCCGTCGATGCCGTTGGCGGCGCCGCCCAGCACCAGGTTGTCGCGCGTCGCGCCCCAGCTGGCCTGCTTCAGCACCTCGACATCTGGCACGCCATGCTTGGCGAACAGCCCCTTCTCCTTGGCGATGATCAGCGCCGAGGAGTCGGTCAGTGCGATGAAGCCCAGCTTGGCGCCGGTAACCTCCGGCCCCGCCCCTTGCGCGAAAGCGCCCGAGGGGAACAGGGCCTTGGCCGCGACCAGGGTTGCGGCGGTGGCAGTGGTGCCGGCGAGGAACGCCCGGCGGCTGAGGAGGGAGGTGGTGGTCGGCTTGGTCATCAAGTCTCTCCAGGTGATGCGATCAAGCCGGCGCCCCGAAGTGCCCCTCGGCCCCAAACAGAAAAGCCGCCAACAGGTCCTGTGCGCTGGCCCGAAGACCAGT
>JAEUMC010000962.1 GCA_016793415.1 Devosia sp.
CGGCCTCGGCGGCGGCGCCGCGTTCGTCGCAGCGACCGCACCGTCCACCGCGCAGACTGCCACGCTGGTTCCCGCCGCGCAGATCACCGCGCCGGCCGTGACCAACGTTCCGAACTTCGCCGACCTCGTCGAGGCGGTTAAGCCGGCGGTGGTTTCGATCATCGTCGAAGGCGGCGAGAAGGAGAATCCCCGCCAGCTGCAGCGCGGTGGCCCGCAGTTCCGCTTCGATTTCCCCGACCTGCCCGATGACCACCCGTTCAAGGACTTCATGGATCAGTTCGGCCAGCAGTTCGGTCAGGGCGGCGGCCAGGGTGGCCAAGGCCAGCAGCAGCCCCCGCGCAAGTTCATGGCAGCCGGCTCCGGCTTTGCCATCTCGGCTGACGGCTACATCGTCACCAACAACCATGTCGTCGAGAACGCCGACAAGGTGACCGTGGTGTTCGAGGACGGCAAGGAAATGACCGCCAAGGTGATCGGCACCGACGCCAAGACCGATCTGGCCGTGGTCAAGGTCGATGGCGTGACCGACCTGCCCTTCGTCAAGCTGTCCGAAACCGAAGTGCGTGTGGGTGAGTGGGTGGTGGCCGTCGGCAATCCGTTCGGCCTCGGCGGCACCGTCACCGCCGGTATCGTGTCGGCCCGTGGCCGCGACATTGCCGGCTCGGCCTATGGCGATTTCCTGCAGATCGACGCGGCGGTGAACACCGGCAATTCCGGTGGCCCGGACTTCAACATGCAGGGTGAAGTGGTCGGCGTGAACACCGCCATCTTCTCCCCCAATGGCGGCAATGTCGGTATCGCCTTTGCCATCCCCGCCAGCGTCGTCAAGCAGGTGACCGGCCAGCTGATCGAGAACGGCACGGTGACCCGTGGCTTCCTCGGCGTCGGCATCCAGGACGTGACCAGCGACATCGCCGACAGCGTTGGCCTCAAGGCTGCCGCCGGCGCGCTCGTCACCGAGCCGACCAAGGACAGCCCGGCTGACAAGGCCGGCGTGAAGTCGGGCGACGTGATCACTGCCGTGGACGGCAAGGAAGTCAGCAATGCGCTCGACCTGAGCCGCACCATCGCCGGCAAGAACCCCGGCACCGCCGTGGAGCTGTCGGTCTGGCGCGATGGCAAGGAGCAGAAGATCTCGGTGACGCTTGGCAAGCTCGATGAGACCGCCAAGCCGAGCGAAGAGCAGCAGCAGGCTCCCGCCGAGGAACCGGCCGCTCCGGCTCCGACCAGCGTCGGCCTGACCCTGGTGCCGAACTCGGGCGGTGAGGGCCTCTTGATCCAGGACGTCGATCCGAACTCGGCCGCGGCTGAGAAGGGCTTCGCCGTGGGTGACACCATCCTCGAGGTCAACAACCAGCCTGTGTCGTCGGTCGCCGACTTCGAAAAGGCGGTGCAGGGCGTCAAGGATGCCGGCCGCAGCACAGCTCTGGTCAAGGCACAGCGCGACGGCAACACCCGGTTCATCGGCCTGCCGATCACCGAAGCCAAGTCGTAACCAGCATCGGGCTCCGGGGCGCACGCTCCGGGGCCCGTTCCCTTACGTCGTCCTCGCCAAGACCGGGATCCGCAAGGGTTCCGGTTTTTGCCGGAATGACGCAGGATAGCGCGGGGCCAGCCACATGAAGATTCTGCTGATCGAAGATGACCGCGAAGCGGCGAGCTACCTGATCCAGGCGCTCGACGAGGCCGGACACATCACTCACCATGCCAGCGACGGCGAAACCGGCTACGCCATGGCGTCGTCGATGGACTACGACGTGCTGGTGATCGATCGCATGCTGCCGCGTCGCGATGGTCTTTCCATCATCGAAAGCCTGCGCGCCGAGGATGACAAGACCCCGGTGCTGATCCTGTCGGCCCTCGGCGAAGTCGACGACCGGGTGACCGGGCTGCGCGCCGGTGGCGACGACTACCTGGTCAAGCCCTACGCCTTCACTGAACTGCTGGCGCGCGTCGAGGTGCTGGCCCGCCGCTCCTCGCCGGCCGAGGCCGCCACCAGCTTCGAAGTGGGCGGGCTGGCGCTCGATCGCCTCAGCCGCAAGGTGGAGCGCGATGGCGAACAGATCCTGTTGCAGCCGCGCGAGTTCCGCCTGCTCGAGTACCTGATGAAGAATGCCGGCAAGGTGGTGACCCGCACCATGCTGCTGGAGAACGTCTGGGATTATCACTTCGACCCCCAGACCAACGTCATCGACGTGCACATGTCGCGGCTTCGCGCCAAGATCGACAAGGGGCATGCCAACCCGCTGCTGCACACCATCCGTGGCGCGGGCTACATGATTCGCGACTGACCATGTTCAGGCTCGCCCAGCTCTGGCGCACCACCACCGTGCGCCTCACCGCGCTGTTCATGCTGATCTTCGTGATCTTCGCGGTGGTGCTGCTCGGGCTGATCACCTGGCAGACCTCGGTGCAATTGCAGCGCCAGCAGACCGACGCCATCGACCGCGAGACCGTGCAGTTGAAGCGCCTGGACAGCGACGGCGGCTTCCGCGCCACCATCATCGCGGTGCAGCGGCTGGCGAGCCAGCCCGGGCCGGGCATCTATTATCTCGCCGATCCCTCGGGCCAGCTGATCGTCGGCAACGTTACCGACCTGCCGCCCGAAGTGCTGGCGGAATCGGGAACCTACAGCTTCAACTATTCCAAGCCCCGGCCGTTCGACGATCCGGACAACGAGGCCGGCGACCCGGCGCCACAGCGCCAGGGCTATGCCATGGTGCGTTCCGAGAAGCTGCCGAGCGGCCTGATCCTCGTGGTCGGTCGCGACGTGGTGGAACGGCGCGGGTTCACCGCCATCGTGCTGCAATGGTTCGCCGTGGGCGCCGGTGGCATCCTGCTGTTCTCGCTGGTTGCCGGGGTGCTGACGGCGGTGCGCGTGCTGCGCCGCATCGACACCATTTCGTCGACCTCCAACAAGATCATGTCGGGCAACCTGAGCGAACGCGTCCCGGTCACCAAGCGCAACGACGAGTTCGACGCGCTCGCCACCAACCTGAACCTCATGCTCGACCGCATCGAAAAGCTGATGCAGGGGATGAAGGAGGTGACCGACAACGTCGCGCACGATCTCAAGACCCCGTTGACCCGGCTGCGCAACCACGCCGAGGCGGCCTTGCGCGACGGGCAGGGTGAGGAGACCCGCAAAGAAGCGCTCGAGACGACCATCGAGGAGAGCGACAAGCTCATCAAGACTTTCAATGCGCTGCTGATGATCGCGCGCGCCGAGGCTGGAACACCCTCCGGCGCCCTCAGCGAGATCGACCTGAGCGCCGTCGTAGCCGATGTCGCCGAACTCTACGGCCCGCTGGCCGAGGACGAGGGCCTGACGCTGGAGACCGATATTGCCGAGGGCATCAGGATCAACGGCAACCGCGAACTGCTGGGACAGGCGCTGGTCAACCTGATCGAGAACGCGCTGAAATACTACGAGCCGCGCGAGGACAAAACCGGCCGGATCACCGTGAGCCTCAAGCGCGACGGTGCCCGGGTGCGCATCGAGGTGGCCGACAATGGTCCAGGCATCCCGGTAGAGGACCGCGGCCGCGTCGTCGAGCGCTTCGTGCGGTTGGAAAAGAGCCGGACGGAGCCGGGCTCCGGCCTTGGTCTGTCGCTGGTGGCGGCGGTGGCGCAACTGCATAAGGGCGAGTTGCGGCTCGAGGACAATGCGCCGGGCGTGCGGGCGGTCGTCGACCTGCCGGCCTGAGCCGGGCAAACTCCATGCAATTTGCGACGGTCTTGTAAACCCGTTGAGACGGAAGCCGTGGCATGAGGCAGGCATGACCACCTTCGTAGTCCACATCCCGGCCGCGGAAGTCCACCGCTTCTACATGTTCGATCAGGGCGCGGTGCAGCGCGTGCCTTCACCGCATGTCGTCAGCCTGCGGCCGGATCGGTCGATCATGGTGGTGCGCACCACCTTCCGGACGGTCAGCAAGATGGCCAAGATGTTCCCCGATTGGCACTTCCAGGCGCTGCTCGGGGTCTAGTGGGGCCTGTCTAATCCTCGCTCAAAGCCACTGCTGGTTCCGCTAGTGCGCCGTTTGCACCGACGTCTCGCCAATCCCGATGCCGGCGACTTTGCCGCCCTTGATCAGGTAGCCGATATACTGGGCGATGTCGGAGTAGCCACCCGGGCGGTCGGAGCGGTAGGCGATCTTGCTGCCCGAGGCGCTGCCGAAGGTTGCCTTGAGGTCGGCTGTGGAAGCGCCGAGGCCGGGGATGCCGAAATTCGGCGCGGTAAGCCCGGCCGGCGCCGCATCGCAGCTCTTGGACGGCTTGCTGGCAGCTTCCGCTGCCACCATCATCACGAACTCGTAGCCGCCCAGCGCGTTGGAGA
>JAEUMC010000963.1 GCA_016793415.1 Devosia sp.
GCGGCTGGGGTTGCCGTTGTCCATCCTCGTCATCGCCATCGCGGTGCCGCTGCTGTCGCTGGTCTGGCCGTTAGCCTGAGGTGGTGTTGCCCCGCGCGGCGGGTTCCCCTACATACGGCGCTCGATTTGAAGGTTTAGCGGCGGGAGCAGTGCCCTCATGGCGCGCCAGTTCATCTATCACATGCACGGAATGTCCAAGGCCTATGCCAGCGGCAAGAAGGTGCTCGACAACATCCACCTGAGTTTCTACCCCGACGCCAAGATCGGCGTGCTGGGTCCGAACGGCTCGGGCAAGTCCACGCTGCTCCGCATCATGGCCGGCATCGACACCGAGTTCACCGGCGAGGCCTGGGTGGCCGATGGCGCCAAGGTCGGCTACCTGGCGCAGGAGCCGCAGCTCGACCCGGCGCTCGACGTCAAGGGCAACGTCATGACCGGCGTCAAGGAGAAGAAGGACGTCATCGATCGCTACAACGAACTGATGATGAACTATTCCGACGAGACCGCCGACGAGGCGACCAAGCTTCAGGACATCATCGACAGCCAGAACCTCTGGGATCTCGACAGCCAGGTCGAAGTCGCCATGGAGGCGCTGGGCTGCCCACCGGGCGATGCCGACGTCAACAACCTCTCGGGCGGTGAGAAGCGCCGCGTGGCGCTTTGTGCGCTGCTGCTGAGCAAACCCGACCTGCTGCTGCTCGACGAACCGACCAACCATCTCGACGCCGAGACCACGGCGTGGCTCGAAAACCACCTGCGCGAATTCCCCGGCGCGGTGCTGATCATCACCCACGACCGCTATTTCCTCGACAATGTCACCGGCTGGATTCTCGAGCTCGATCGCGGCCGCGGCGTGCCGTACGAGGGCAACTATTCGGCCTATCTCAACGCCAAGGCCAAGCGCTTTGCGCAGGAGCAGTCGGAAGACGCGGCCCGCGCCAAGGTGCTGGAGCGCGAGCGCGAGTGGATGGGCCAGAGCCCGCAGGCCCGTATGGCCAAATCCAAGGCGCGTATCCGCGCCTATGACGAGCTGGTGAAGGTCAACGAGGCGCGTACCCAGTCGTCGACGGCGCAGATCATCATTCCGCCGGGCGAGCGGCTAGGCCAGAACGTCATCAATATCGAGGGCGTCACCAAGTCGTATGGCGACCGGGTGCTGATCGACAACCTGACCTTCAAGCTGCCGCCGGGTGGTATTGTCGGCGTCATCGGCCCGAACGGCGTCGGCAAGTCGACGCTGTTCCGGATGATCACCGGGCAGGAGAAGCCGGATTCCGGCGAGATCACCGTCGCCGACAACGTCAACCTCGGTTACGTCGACCAGAGCCGCGACACGCTGGCGCCGAACAAGACGGTGTGGGAGGAAATCTCCGGCGGCAACGAGATCCTGATGCTGGGCAAGCGCGAGATGAATTCGCGCGCCTACACTTCGGCGTTCAACTTCAAGGGCGCCGACCAGCAGCAGAAGGTGGGGAACCTGTCAGGCGGGCAGCGCAACCGCGTGCACCTCGCCAAGATGCTGAAGTCGGGCGCCAACGTGCTGCTGCTCGACGAACCGACCAACGATCTCGACACCGAAACCCTCGCGGCGCTCGAAGAGGCGCTGGAGGAATTCGCCGGTTGCGCCGTGATCATCAGCCACGATCGTATGTTCCTCGATCGGCTGGCCACGCACATGCTGGCCTATGAAGGCGACAGCCACTTCGAGTGGTTCGAAGGCAACTTCCAGGATTACGAGCAGGACAAGATCCGGCGCCTCGGCGCCGACTCGGTGAACAACCACCGGGTGACGTACAAGAAGCTGACGCGGTAATGAGCAGCGAGGATGCCACCGAGAATGTGTCGGAGGCGATCCTCGCTAACTGCCGGCGCCTGATTGCCGATGCTATGCTCCTCCTCGAACGGGGAAGTGCAGGGTCAGCACTGGCGCTCGCGATTATGGCTCTTGAGGAGGTCGGCAAGGGTCATCAACTTGAGTTGGAGACCACCAAGGGTAAAAGCACTCCCAGCTGGCATCACTATCGACAGTTTCTCGCCTCGTTTGTGCTGATGGTGTCCCTATTCCAGAAGTATGGTCTGCCTCGGCCGCAGTTTCCGGACGGGATCCAACAGCGCATACGGGAGAGGTGGGCAGGCAAAAAGGGGCTCCGCGACATCGTTGGTGTTCCCATACCCGAGGACCTGCGTGCAGACGTTGGCGGGTGGATCGAGCCGTTGCTCCTAAAAATGGATCCAGATGATCTGATCATTTTTCGGATAGAGCTGCGGTGGGTGAACAAGGTAATGATGGCCGCTGCTAGCGGTAACCTTGAAGCACTAAGGCAGAGCGGCCTGTATCTGGACCATAGTGATGGCATAGTTGGATCGGATCCAGCCAATGTAGTTCGACAGGACGCATATCGGTGGATACGAGTCGCAGAACGGGCTCTGTTGTTGCTTGAGTCGGGCGACTTTTTGGCCCCATATGGAGAACTGGCTGGCTTTCTGGAAGCTCGGCGTCCCCTTCCCAAAGGAGAAGAGTTGGCGCGTTTGCTTGAGGGGCTTCGAGTTCAGCCTGAATAGACAGTTTGTCGAGACGAGCATCACCTGAGCGGCGTCAAGGAACCTACGCGTTAGGAATAGAATGCTGTTTGCGGGGAAAGAAACGCGCGAAGAGATTCTAGGCGCCATGTCCGCAGACAAGGACGCATTCGACAATGTCATCGCCATGGCAAACGTTGGCATGGCTTTCACGCAGATTTGGATCCTCGAGGATCTTGTAGCCGGTTTGGTCACGACCTCGAAGGTCACACTCCGGCGGAAGCTATCGGCAGCTGCACTCGACGCCGCGTCCCTGTTTCTCGAGAGGCATCAGAGCGTCAGGTCCTCAACTTTCGGTCGTCTAGTTGATGCGATTGAGAAAAGTGGCGTCGAGGGAAGGGACATTCGATACCTAAGAGCCATCCTGGAGCTAAGGAACGACTTCGTTCACAGACTGGGCCATCAAGTGCCGCTGCCGGGTGACTGGACGAGGTCTGGTTTCTCACTCGAGGAATTCTCTGGATACACCAGATATGTTATCAGGCACATAAATACTGCCAGCCGCCGCTTCTCACGAATAATGACCAGGCATGGACTGCTTGCAGGCAAGTTCGGAGATTTCGGCGCCCTTCTTTGGAATCCGGATGACCCCTTTCTGAATGGGGCTGAAAACAGCGGCGACGCTGACTAAGTTGTCCGGTTCTCGGGCGCCAACGCGTTGAAGACCGGTGACTTATCTAGCCGGTTTCCTGGCCAGATAATTCGGCATCGGCCGCCCGCTCTCTCGGCGCTTACTCCTTCTCGCCCTCGAGCCGGAGCATATCCCCGCCTTCGCCCAGCGAGATCAAGCCGGTCTTGGCGTAGAGGTCGAGCTTCGCCCGCGTGTCCGCGATGTCGAGGTTGCGCATGGTGAGCTGGCCGATGCGGTCGGCGGGCGTGAAGGGCGCGTCCTCGACCTTTTCCATGCTCAGCCGCTCCGGCGCGTAGGTGAGGTTCGGGCTCTCGGTGTTGAGGATCGAGTAGTCGTTGCCGCGGCGCAGTTCGAGCGTCACTTCGCCGGTGATGGCGTTGGCCACCCAGCGCTGGGCGGTCTCGCGCAGCATCAGGGCCTGGCTGTCGAACCAGCGGCCCTGGTACAGCAGGCGGCCCAGCCGCATGCCGCTGATGCGGTATTGCTCGATGGTATCCTCGTTGTGGATGCCGGTGACCAGGCGCTCATAGGCAATGTGCAGCAGCGCCATGCCCGGCGCCTCGTAGATGCCGCGGCTCTTGGCCTCGATGATGCGGTTCTCGATCTGGTCGCTCATGCCGAGGCCATGGCGGCCGCCGATGGCGTTGGCTTCGAGGAACAGGGCGACGGGATCGGCAAAGGTCTGGCCGTTCAGCGCCACCGGCTGGCCTTCGGCGAAGCGCACCACGACCTTCTCGGCCGGAACGTTCACGTCGTCGCGCCAGAACGGCACGCCCATGATCGGGTTGACGATCTTGATGCCGCTGTCGAGGCTTTCGAGATCCTTGGCCTCGTGCGTGGCGCCGAGGATGTTGCTGTCGGTCGAGTAGGCCTTCTCGGCGCTCATCTTGTAGGCGAAGCCGTGCGCGGTGAGGAAAGCCGACATCTCGGAGCGGCCGCCCAGTTCGTCGATGAACTGCTGGTCGAGCCAGGGCTTGTAGATGCGCAGGTTCGGGTTGGTCAGCAGGCCGTAGCGATAGAAGCGCTCGATATCGTTGCCCTTGAAGGTCGAGCCGTCGCCCCAGATGTTGACGCCGTCTTCCTGCATGGCCGAGACCAGCATGGTGCCGGTGACGGCGCGCCCGAGCGGCGTGGTGTTGAAGTAGGTGATGCCGCCGGTCGAGATGTGGAAGGCGCCGGACTGGATGGCGGCGATACCCTCGTGCACCAGCTGGGTGCGGCAATCGACCAGCCGCGCGTTCTCGGCGCCGAAATCCATCGCCTTCTTCGGGATCTCGTCATAATCGGCCTCGTCGGGCTGGCCGAGATTGGCGGTATAGGCATAGACCTTGGCGCCCTTGAGCTTCATCCATAGGAGGGCCGCGCTGGTATCGAGGCCGCCGGAAAAGGCGATGCCGACTTTTTCTCCCTTGGGCAGGTTCTTCAGGATCGTACTCACGGGGGGACTCCAGTCGGCTCGAAGGTTTGGCGGGGACGCTATTGGCTCGGGCGAATAGCAAAATTCGCGCCGCTCGCATAGCAGCGGGCTCAATCGATTGTTGGGCCCTGAGCGCCGCGCTATGAGACCCCGAAGACAAACAGGATCTCTGAGATGGCTGACTGGTCTCCCTCCACCTACCTGAAGTTCGAAGACGAGCGGACGCGGCCGGCGCGGGACCTGCTGGCACAGGTGCCGCTGGCGGCGCCGGGGCGGGTGGTCGATATGGGGTGCGGGCCGGGCAACTCGACCGAGCTGCTGGTGGAGCGATTTCCAGACGCCGAGGTGATCGGGCTCGACAATTCGCCCAACATGCTGGCCGAGGCACGGCAGCGGGTGCCGGGGGCGCGCTTCGATGTGGCCGATGCCAACAGCTGGGTGCCCGAGGCGGGGACCGAGCTGGTGTTCGCCAATGCGATCTACCAGTGGGTGCCGAGGCATATCGAGGCGCTGCAGAACGTGGCGGCGGCGCTGCCTGACGGCGGGGTGCTGGCGGTGCAGATGCCCGACAATGTCGGCGAGCCGTCGCACCAACTGATGCGCAAGGTGGCGTCCGAGGGGCCGTGGGCCGAGCGGCTCAAAGACGCGGCGCGGGCGCCGTTGCCGCCAGTTCGCACCTACTACGATGCCCTGCGGCCGGCTGTACGGCGCGTCGAGATCTGGCACAGCGACTACAACCATGTGCTCGATGGACCGGAAGCGATCGTCGAGTGGGTGAAGGCGACTGGGCTGAGGCCGTTCATCGATCCATTGCCGGCCGGGGAGCGCGAGCAGTTCCTGGCCAACTATCTGGGGCTGATCGGCGAGGCCTATCCGCGCACCGTGGACGGCAAGGTGCTGCTGCGCTTTCCGCGGCTGTTCATCGTTGCGGTGAAGTAGGGGCGGCAGCGCTGCCGCCCCTTGGGCTCACACCTCGCGACGCCAGCTGATCACCGGACCATCTTCGGGGTCGATGCGCCCGCCACTGCGAGCAAAGCCGTTGGCGGTGAGCACCCGCTGCGAGGCGAAGTTGTCGACCGCGGTTTCGGCCACGACCGTAGCGACCCGCGGGTCGGTTGCCGCCCAGCGGAGCAGGTCCGCCACGGCGCGGGTGGCGACGCCACGCCGCTGGCTGGCCGGCGCGACGCCGTAGCCGATCTTGATGTCGGAGCCCTCCGGGGCACGGATCAGCGAGAGGAGGCCGACGATGGTCTGGTCCTCGACGATCAGCCAGGCGGAGGGGGCGAAGCCCTCGCGGATGGAGGCCGCGAGCTCGGCCAGCATCTCCAGAACTGGAGGCGGGGCGATATCGGCGGCGAGGCGCAGGTTGTTGGGGCCGCGGCCTGCAATGAGCGCGGCGAAGTCGGAAGCAGTTGCTTCGATCAGCATGTTGGTTCTCGGCATTCGGTTGAGTGGCGCCAGCAGGCTGGCGCGGCACAAGCCGAGCGACGGATATCAGGCGTCAGCGAACACGTTCACTTGGGGCCATCCTGCCGCACGGCGAGGGATGGGAAGCGTGGTCAAAGGCATTCTCCTCAGGTTGCGTCGTCACTAGCAGCGGGGATCGTTCGAAGGCAAGTCCGGCTCGGCGTGCTGGCCACTGGCGACGGGCGGTGCTAGATGCGCGCTTTGCTTTGTTCGAGGCTGGTCATGACCTCTCCCTTTGAAATCGACTTCGACGGCGCGCTGATCCGCGGCGAGGCTGACGGCTTCGGCATTCCGGTGGTGTTCCTGCATTCCGGTGTCACCGACCGGCGCATGTGGTCCGAACAGATGCGGCAGCTGGCGGCCGAGGGTTATCACGTCATCAGCTACGACCGGCGCGGCTATGG
>JAEUMC010000975.1 GCA_016793415.1 Devosia sp.
TGGGGCTGGGACGACGTCCTGCCCTATTTCACCAAATCCGAGGACAATTTCCGCGGCCAGACCGAGCTGCATGGCGCAGGCGGCGAGTGGAAGGTCAGCCGGCAGCGCCTGCATTGGGATATCCTCGAAGCGTTCCGCGCCGCCGCCGATGAGATCGGCATCAAGCGGCGCGACGATTTCAACGACGGCGACAACGAAGGCTCTGGCTTCTTCGAGGTGAACCAACGCAACGGCGTGCGCTGGACGGCGGCGAAGGGGTTCCTCAAACCGGTGCGCAACCGAGCCAACCTGCGCATCGTCACCGGGGCGCTGGTTACCGGCATCACCATCACCGGGCAGCGGGCCACCGGCGTCCACTACCAGGTCGATGGCGCGATGTGCCGCGCCGATGCCGACGCCGAGGTCATTCTCGCGGCGGGCGCGGTGAACTCGCCCAAGCTGCTCGAACTCAGTGGCATTGGCGATGGCGAAGTGCTCGCCCGGCATGGCATCGAGGCGCGGCATGTGCTGCCGGGGGTGGGGCGGAACCTGCAGGATCACCTGCAGATCCGCACGGTGTTCCGGGTCAGCGGCGCGCGCACCCTCAACACGATCGTCAACAGTCTTGCCGGCAAGGCAGCGATGTCGCTGGAATACCTGCTGTTCGGCAGCGGGCCGATGTCGATGGCGCCGAGCCAGCTCGGCATCTTCTCGCGCAGCGATGCGAGCGTCGCCACGGCCGATCTCGAGTACCATGTGCAGCCGCTCTCGACCGACAAGCTGGGCGATCCGCTGCACCCGTTCCCCGCGGTCACCGTCTCGGTCTGCAACCTCCGGCCGCAGAGCCGCGGCACCTGCCACATTCGCAGCCGCGATCCCGCCGAACAGCCGGCGATCAAGCTCAACTATCTCAGCGCCGAACGCGATCGCGATGTGGCGCTGAAGGCGGTCAAGCAGGCGCGCCGGCTGGTGGCGACCGAGGCGCTCCGCCGCTATGCGCCCGAGGAACTGCTCCCCGGCCCGGCGGTGGTCGACGACGACAGCCTGATGGCGGCGATCGGCAACATCGCCACCACCATCTTCCACCCGGTGGGGACCTGCCGGATGGGGCAGGACCACCTCGCGGTGGTCGACGATCAGCTGCGCCTGCACGGCGTCGCCGGGCTCCGCGTGGTCGATGCCTCGGTCATGCCGACCATTCCCTCGGGCAACACCGCGTCGCCGGTGGTGATGATCGCCGAGCGCGCCGCCGACCTCATTCGCAGCAGCGCTCACTAGAGCGTCGCAAGCCGCGAGTCCTAGCTGGCTTTCCGTGTCTGCAGCCCGACAAAGGCGCTGATCGGCGCCGGGTAGCCGAACAGGAAGCCCTGGGCCGTTGCACAGCCCTCGGCGCGGAGAAAGGCCAGTTCCTCGCGCCGCTCGACGCCCTCGGCGACTACCGGTGTGCCCAGATAGCGCCCGAGTTCGACAACGGCGTGGACGATCGCGGCCGATTGCGGGTTGCGGTCGAAGGTGCGCACGAACGACTGGTCGAGCTTGATGCGCGAGAACGGGAAAGCGCTCAGGTGGGTCAGCGACGAGTGGCCGGTGCCGAAATCGTCGATGGCGACCCGCACCCCCAGCGCTCGTACCTGGCGGAGCGTCGTCACGGCCCGCACCAGGTCGCGTACCAGCGCCGTCTCGGTCACTTCGATCTCGAGCCGCGCCGGCGAGAGGCCCGTCTCGAGCAGCACTTCGTGGATCAACCGGGCGAAGGCCGGATTGTGGATCTGCGCCGCCGAGACGTTCACCGAGATGCCCAGCGGCACCCGCCAGGCCGCGGCTTCGGCGCAGGCGGTGCGCAGCACCCACTCGCCGATCCCGAGGATCAGGCCGTTCTCCTCGGCAATGGGCACAAAGACGCCGGGCGGCACCTCGCCGCGCTCCGGGTGGTACCAGCGGATCAGCGCCTCAAAGCCGGTGACCTCGCCGGAGGAGAGATCGACCTGCGGCTGGTAGGCGAGGTCGAGCTGGCCCGCGTCGGCGGCATCGGCCAGGTCATTGGCCACCAGGCGCCGGTCGCGCAACTCCTCGTTCATCGTCGGCTCGAACTGGCGATAGGCGCCGCGCCCATCCTGCTTGGCGCGATAGAGCGCCATGTCGGCGGCCGACATCAACTGCTCGGCGCTCTGGGCATCGCCGGGGAAGGAGGCGATGCCGATCGAAGCCGAGATCGTGGCGTCTGCTGCAGACTGAGCCACATCATCAGCAAATGCTCGCAGCAGCCGCTGCGCCACGCGATTGGCGGCGTCGAGGCTCTCGGTTGCGTTGAGCACCACGGCGAACTCGTCGCCGCTCAAGCGCGCCGGGTAGCCGATCTCGGCCACCTCGCGCTGCAGGATCAGCCCGACCCGACGCAACAGTGCATCGCCAGCGGCATGGCCGTAGAGGTCGTTCACTTCCTTGAACTTGTCGAGGTCGAGGCACAGCACGCTGCAGCTCCGGCCATCGCTGCGCGCCCGCTCGATGGTTTCGTCGAGTCGCCGGCCGAAGCTCACCCGGTTGGGCAGCCCGGTCAGCGCGTCGTGATGGGCGAGGAAGCGGATATGGGCTTCCGCCTGCTTGCGGCTCGACACGTCGCGAATGGCGATCGCCCGCTGCCGCACCCCCTGGAACTCGATCTCATGGGCCACCGCCTCGACCGGGATCGTACCGGCGGTGATGGCGAGTTCGGCATCGATGGTGGCGTTGGGCGCGCGCTCCAGCGCCGTGCAGGCGGCGGCGTCGAGAAAATCCAGCAGTGGCCGGCCAGTCGCATCGGCCTCGGAGCCCACGAGTTGCCGGAAGCTGCGATTGGTGGCGCTGATCGTCCCCTGTCGGACGATGACGATACCCTCGACCGCCGCATCGGCCAGCTCCCGCATGCGGACGCTTTCGGCGCTGTGGCGCCGGTCGCGCAGGTCGAGCAGGGTGCCGCCCATAGCGAGGCCGAGGATGATGGTCGAGGCCAGCGACAGCACCAGCCAGAGCCAGGCTGGGGTGCCCTCGGCGACGATCGCATAGCATCGGCGAAGCCGGCGGCGCCCATGGCGGTGAAATGCATGGCGCAGATGGCGAGGGTGAGCAGGATCGGCGCCCCGACGCGACCGCGCAGCGTTGAGGCGCGCGCCAGCCAGAGGGCAGCCGCGCCCAGGGTCATGCCGGTGAGGATCGAAAACGCGACGAGGTTACCGTTCCAGACGATGCTGCCGCCGACGATAACCGCCGCCATGCCGGTATAGTGCATGGCGGAAATGCCGAGCCCGACCACCGCGCCGGCAAGGATCGAGTCCCCGCTCGAGGTGCCGACGGTGGCAAACCACAACCCGCCACCGACAATGGCGATTGCAAGGGACAGCGAAGCCAGCGTGGTGGGCAGGTCGTAGCCGACGGCCATGCCGGGGTGAAAGGCCAGCATCGCCACGAAATGGGTGGCCCAGATGCCGAAGCCGACCGAAACCGCCGCCACGGCAAGCCACACCAGCCGCATCGTGCCGCCGGTGCGACGCGCATGGTGCAGCAGCGATATTCCGGCGAACGACGACAGCGTACACAGCAACGCCGCCACGAGGACCAGCGCCAGATCGTGGTTGTTCAGTAATGTGTCGACAACAGCCTGCAACAGGCGCCCCCGGATACTGCAATAGCGGCGAGTGTTCGTGTCGCCAATGAACAGACGATTACTTGCCGCGGCGATCCAGCGCCCGGTTATCGGGTCGGTGAATCAGCCGTCTGGAGCACTGCAGGTAGAACTGCGTAGGAAGGGGGCGGAGGCGGAGCCAGCCCGCTGCGTTTCAGGAAGTTTCCCTCGTTCGGCGGCAAGAATTTTTCGGCCGGCCAGCTGATTTTCGCTGCGCCTCCCAAGCGGAGGCGGATCGAGAAGGACTTCCCTTATGGCCAAAATCTGCCTCGTGGGCGCCGGCAGCACGGTATTCGCCCAGAACATCCTGAGCGACGTGCTCAGCAACGTCGAACTGCAGGACAGCGAAATCAGCCTGTTCGACATCGATCCGGAGCGGCTCGTGACCTCCGAGACGGTGGCGCGACGCATCGGCACGACGCTGGGCCTGCCCGATCTCAAGGTCGAGGCGACGCTCGACCGGCGCCAGGCGCTGCGCGGCGCCGACTTCGTCATCCTGATGATGCAGGTGGGCGGCTACCGGCCGGCCACGGTCACCGATTTCGACGTGCCCAAGAAATACGGCCTGCGCCAGACCATCGGCGATACGCTGGGGATCGGCGGCATTTTCCGGGCGCTGCGCACCATCCCGGTCATCCTCGAGATCATCGACGACATGCGCGAGGTCTGCCCGGATGCGCTGCTGATGAACTACGTCAACCCGATGGCGATGAACAGCTGGGCGGCGACCAAGGCGGCCCCGGACATCCGTTATGTCGGGCTCTGCCACTCGGTGCAGGAGACCTCGGGTTACCTCGCCCGCAGTCTTGGCGAGGATATCGCCGATATCGACTTCACCTGCGCCGGACTCAACCACGTCGCCTTCTTTCTCAAGTTCGAGAAGCGGCTCGCCGACGGCTCGCGCGAGGACCTTTACCCGCGGCTCCGTGCCATGGCGGCGGCCGGGGCGTTTCCGGTTGAGGACAGTGTCCGCGCCGCGGTGCTGCACCGCTTCGGGCACTTCGTCACCGAGTCGAGCATCCATTTCTCGGAGTATAATTCCTGGTTCATCAAGCCGAACCGGCCCGACCTCGTCGCCCGCTACCACGTGCCGCTCGACCAGTATCCGGTGTGGTGCGAGGAGCAGATCGCCGACTGGCATCGGCTGCGCGCCGAACTCGCCGACCCGGACAAGCCGCTCGAGGTCGAGCAGAGCAACGAGTATGCGGCGGCGATCATCCACTCGATGGTCACCGGCAAGCCGTCGCTGATCTACGGCAACGTGCGCAACGACCGGCTGATCGACAACCTGGTCGAGGGCTGCGCCGTCGAGGTGCCGTGCCACGTCGATCGCAACGGTATCCAGCCGGTGCGGATGGGGAAGCTCCCGCCGCAGCTCGCCGGCATCATGCGCACCAATGTCAACGTCCAGGAAATGGCAGTGGAGGCGGCGCTGACCGGCAAGCGCGAGGCGATCTACCAGGCAGCAATGCTCGACCCGCACACCGCGGCCGAACTGTCGCTCGACGAGATCGTGTCGCTGACCGACGATCTGATCGCGGCGCATGGGGATTTGTTGCCGGCGTATCGGTGAGCGGCCGGTTTGAACTGCCCGTCACCCTGACCCTCTCACCAGCGGGGAGAGGGGACGATGTGGCACTGCCAGTGGTCTTGCGCCCCCTCTCCCCGCTGGGGAGAGGGACGGGGCGAGGGGCTGGTGCCTCAGCTCCGAAACTGCAGCCGGTAGTCCCGCGGCGTCATTTCCAGTTCGCGCTGGAAGGCGTGATAGAAGCGGCTCAGCGAGCCATAGCCGCAGGTAAAGGCGATTTCGATGATTGGCCGGTCGGTATCGGCCAGCATCATCATGGCGTGGCTCAGCCGCTGGCGGCGGATATATTGGGCGATGGTAACGCCGAGCACGCTCTTGAAGGCCGCCATCGCATTGGTCGGGTGGAGACCGCACGCCTCTGCGATGTCGGCTAACTGAATGTCGCCGGCGAATTCGCGGTTGATGAAGCCGGTCATTTTCTGCACCCGGTCGATCAGCCGATCGTCGGCCTTGGTCTTGGCGGTCAGCGGGTCGTCGGTCTTGATGCCGGATTGGTCCTCGATCTCCGCCGGGATGCCGTTCAGCGCCAGCCGGCGCAGCCTGAGCCGCACCTCCTCGCGCAGGATTTGCGCCAGGGCCTCGCCGGGGGCCGGGTTCCATTCGGCGGCCCAGCGCTGGAACAGCAGCAGGTCCATCGGCTCCGGCTCGGCCAGCGACATCATGCGGCCGTTGAGTACTGCGGTCTTGAACGCCTGAGGTAGCGCCAGCGCCAGGAAATCAGTGAACGGGACATAGGCGCAGACCAGCGGCGCCGGGCCATCGACCTTGAACGCCTGATGCGGCACGCCGGCCCAGAAGCAGTAGGGCCGTCCAGGCCGGATCACCACCCGGTTGCCGTTGAACAGGTAGGTCATCGAGCCGGCGAGCAGGAAATTGAACTCGACATGGTCGTGCCAATGCGCCGCCGGCATGGCCTCGGCGACCTGGTATTCGGCGAAGAAGTGGTCGCGCGGCAGGTAGTCGCTGTCGTCCTGCGCCATGGATTTGGCGGCACGCAGCCGGTTCAGCTTGCGCGGCCGTGGCGGCGGTGTGGTGGTCGAGGCATCCATGGCCGCAGGCTAATGGCGCAAGCGGCCCGGCGTCCAGCGCTGCACTGGGAAACAGGAAGATATCGCCGCCAACGAGGTAGTTTTGTACGCTTCCCCCACGCATCTTGGCTGCCATGGAGGCCTGCCAGGAGGGTGGCAGGGCAAGACGCGAGGGGGAAGAGATGCAGAACTGGGTGAAGCGTGCCGTTCCCGCGGCCGTGCTGCTGGGCGGGTTGCTGCTGAGTTCGACCGCACTGGCCGAGACCGAACTCAAGCTGATGCTGTTCGGCGGCCCGGTGGACGTGGCGATCTGGGAGAAGCTCTCGGCCGAGTTCGAGGCGAGCCATCCCGGCATCACCGTGACGGTCGAGGTCAACGACTGGGATTCCTACTGGGAGAAGCTGCGCGTGCTGATCGCCGGTGGTACGGCGCCCGATGTCTTTGCCATGGACGCTTCCAACTATCCCGACTGGCAGGCCCGCGGGGCGCTGCTGCAGCTGCAGCCGATGATCGATGCCGAGCCGGAACTGCTCGCCGATGTCTATCCAGTGTCGCTCGAGGCGTACCAGACGCCGGATGGCTACTATGGTCTGCCGCGCGATTTCCAGACTATCGCGCTGTTCTACAACAAGGACATGTTCGACGCTGCTGGGGTCGCCTATCCGACCGACCAATGGAGCTGGGACGACCTCCGCGCCGCGGCAAGGCAACTGACCCGCGACAGCAATGGCGATGGCTCGATCGACCAGTGGGGGCTGTTCGCCGAGCTGATCGACATGGAGGCCTTCTGGAGCAGCGTATTGTGGTCGCATGGCGCCGACATCGTCGATGCCGCCAACGGCAAGACGCTGATCGGCAGCCCCGAGGCCATGACAGCCTGGAACTTCATTGCCGGCATGGTGCTCGACGACAAGTCGATCCCCACCGCCGAGCAATTGCGGCAGTTCGGCGCCGATGGCTTCCAGGCCGGGGTGACCGCTATGGGGCTGAGCGGGCACTGGTCGGTGCCCGATTACGCGCCGGCTGGCTTCCGCTGGGATGTCGCGCCGATGCCGAAGGGGCCGGCGGGCCGGGTCACCAGCGTCAACAGCGCCGGCTTCACCATCGCTTCGACCACCAAGCACCCTGCCGAGGCCTGGGAGCTGTTGAAGTTCGCCATCGGCCCCGAGGCACAGCAGCAACTGGCCGGTATCGGCTTTGCCATCCCGATCCAGAAATCGATCGCCGAAGGCCCGGCTTATCTCGAGCAGCAGAGCGCGCCGATCGACCACAAGCTGTTCGTCGAGGCGCTCGACTATGCCCGGGTCAAGCCGGTGTTCCGCGGCTACGAGGAGTGGGCCTCGGCGGTCGGCGATGCCTTGCAGATGGCCTGGTCGGGGGCATTGCCGATCGCCGACGCGATCCAGCAGGCGGTCGACGACGGCGACGCCGTCCTTGCCAACGCGCGCTGAGGACCGATCCAGTTGACGGGTAGCCTCAGGCCATTGCGGGGCGAGCGGGTCGGCGTCTTGCTGCTGCTCGCTCCGACGCTGATCGGGCTCGCCATCGGCGTGTTCGGCTCGGTGCTGGCGACATTCGTGCTCAGCTTTTTCGACTGGGACCTGTTGTCGCCGATCAGCTTTGCCGGAGTGTCGAACTACGCCAACCTGCCTCAGGATCGGATGTTCAGCTCGGCGCTGGTCAACACCACGCTGTTCTCGCTGCTCTACGTGCCGCTGACGCTCGGCATCGGCTTCGCCGTGGCCTGCCTGATGAACCGGCACATCCGCGGCATCTCGCTGCTGCGGGCGTTGTTCTTCCTGCCGGTGGTCTCCTCGCCGGCGGCGGTGGGCCTGTTGTGGAGCTGGATCTTCGCGCAGGATCAAGGGCTGCTGAACTCGGCCATCACCGCTTTGGGCGGCGACCCGGTAAGCTGGCTCGGGCCCAAGGTCATCCTCTACTCGGTGGTGAGCGTGAACGTCTGGGGCGCCATCGGCGAGGCGATGATCGTGTTTCTCGCCGGGCTGCAGGCGATCCCCCGGGAGCTCTACGAGGCGGCCAAGGTGGATGGCGCCAAGCCCTGGCAGCGGCTGGTGCATGTGACGCTGCCCTCGATGGTGCCCAGCCTGTTCTTCCAGGGCGTGCTCTCCACCATCCATGCCTTCCAGGCGTTCGACTACATCTACATGCTGACCCGGCTGTCGAACGGCAACTCGACTTTCCCGACCCTGGTGTTCTCGCTCTATCGCACCGGCTTCCGCTTCTTCCGCATGGGCGATGCGGCAGCCCAGGCGGTGGTGCTCACCGGCATCATCGCGGTGTTCACGCTGGTTTACTTCCGCATCCAGAAGAAGCTTGGAGCCGAAGCGTGAGCCAGCGCAGCGAACAAATGCGCGGCAACGCCATTGCCATCGTGCTGCTGCTCGCCGGTGGCATCATCATGGTGGCGCCGTTCGTGTGGATGCTGTCGACCTCGCTGAAGGTGCCGGCCGACCAGTATTCGCGCACGCTCATTCCGCCGATCCTGACGCTCGACAACTATCGCGAGATCTGGAGCCTCATTCCACTGCAGACCATGCTGTGGAACAGCCTCAAGATCGCGGCCATCGCCACGGCGGGGCAACTGCTCACCTGCTCGATGGCGGCGTTCGTATTCGCCGTCGCCCGCTTCCGCGGCCGCGATATCCTGTTCTTCCTGTTGCTGCTGACGCTGATGGTGCCCAGCCAGATCACCACCATCCCGCAGTTCATCCTGTTCAAGTGGCTCGGGCTCTACGGCACGCAGGTGCCGATGTACCTGCCGAGTTTTCTCGGCGGTGCCTTCGGCACCTTCCTGTTGCGGCAGTACTTCAAGACCATCCCGATCGAGCTCGCCGAGGCGGCGCGCATCGATGGCGCGAGCCTCATCACCATCTACTGGAACATCTACCTGCCACTGGCGAAGCCGGCGCTCGCCGCCTTCGGGGTGTTCGCCTTCATGTTCTCGTGGAACGACCTGTTCACGGCGCTGATCTACCTGCCTAGTGACCCCGAGACCACGACGCTGCCGGTGGGGCTGGCGCTGTTCCAGCAGCAGTATGGGGGCAAATGGACGCTGATGATGGCCGCCGTGCTGATCAGCGTCGCGCCGATCATCGTGGCGTTCCTCATCGCGCAGAAGCAGTTCATCCAGGGCATCTCGATGTCGGGGCTGAAATAGCAACCCCTACGAGATGCCTATGGAACGCCGGAGCGGCCTCGCTAGTTGTGCAGCGGGGCTCTCGGGAGCAGTTATGATTCAGCGCACTTTCGGGCCGGAACAGCGCAACGGCAAATGGTACTTCTACGCCTATATCGACGGCCAGCAGGCCGAATGGGGCCCATACTCGAGCGAGGAATTCGCCAAGGGGGCCAAGGACGCGATCGAGCGACGGCTCGGCGAGGAGGCGGCGGATGAGCCGGCACCGCCGGCTGAGGGGGAGGGCGAGTAGCCGCAAGGCCGGTGGTTGACCGACCCCCACCCCTGTCCCAGCCATTCGAGCATAGCTCTCAAAGCCTTCTCCCCTAAAATCGCTCCACTGGAGCGATTTTTGCCTTCGGCCGGCTCGAAGCCCCGCAAGGGGGAGGGAGACCCTCACACTGGCATCTCAGTCTGCGTCTCCCTCCCCCTTGCGGGGAGGGATCAAGGGTGGGGGGCAGCTCGCACCGGCGTTGCAGCTGCTAAGCCACCGCCGGGGTCGGTTCGCCCAGCGACAGCATCAACCTATTGGCCCAGTTGAAGAAAGCCGCGCTCTGGATCAGGTCGGCGATGGCGAGGTCGTCGAGCCCGGCCTCCTTGAGATCGGCGATCTGCTCAGTCCCGAAGGCCGACGGCGTCTCGGTCAATGCGACCGAGGCGTCAACCAGGGTGTTCCAGCGGTCGCCGAGATCGACCTCGACGCCATTGTCGAGCAGCCGCTGCACGTCGTCGCCGCGCTTCGAATAGGTCGAGGCGAAGCGGGCATGTACCGAGGCGCAGAAGATGCAGCCGTTGGAACGCGAGGTCGCGGCGGCCGAGAGTTCGCGTTCGGCGCGCGGCAGCCCGGCGTCGGGGTTGTAGAAGATATCCTTGTCGGTGCGGGTACGGGCGCCGAGGATATCAGGGTCGCGGGCCAGCAGCATGAAATAGGGCGATTTGGCACGCGACGCTTCGGTCAACCCCTCCCAATGCCGGTCGGTCAGCTCGGACTCCTCGAGCGGCTTCAGCCACGGGGCCCAGCCGATCTGCTCCTGGGTGAAGACGACGGGACGGTCGGCGAGGTCGTAGGTGATGGCTTTGTCGGTCATTTCGGGCCTCAGGCTGCAGCGACGGGGCTGATCGGGGTGGTGGCGTAGCCGACGCTGGCGTTCTGCTGCACCTCGGCGAGGGCTCGGAGGCCGATCACCACGCGGATCTGGAAGGCGAGGAAGGCCACCAGCTGGCTCAGCGTCACGATATCGGTGGTCGACCAGCCGGCATTGAGCAGCTTCTGGAGTTTGTCCGGGCTGGCATCGCGCGGCCGGAACACCAGGAAGTGGGCATGGGCGAGGACCGCGCCGAGCCGCCCGAGCACTTCGCGATTTGCCGGGTCGGGTTGGTATTCGAGGCCCGGCTTGTCCTCGGCACTGAGGGGACCGGCGGGATAGTGGCCATAGGGGCCGACGGTCTCGCCCCGACGGATTTCGGCACTGATGGCGCCGATTAGGCCGTTGCGGTCGTGGTGGCCCAACTGCTCGCGGTAGAAGCTCGAGATGGCTTCATCCTTGTGCAGTGCTGCAACGAAGTAGGCGATGGCGAAGCGCTCTTCGAGCAGCACCGTGCCGGCGTCAACCGGCGCGAACAGCGCCTCAAAACTCTTCTGGGCATTGTCGCGGGCGGTGGGCCGGCCGTTGCGCACCGCATCCAATGCACTGCCGGGGACCACGCCCACCAGCTGGTCGATGATGTCTTTGCTCTTGTCGCTCATCAGATGTTCCTTTCAGAGGTTCAGCGCACCACGCTCAGGCGTGGCGGATGCGGTGTGCCGGCCTTGGCCCAACCGAGGGTCGGCGCCACTTTTTCGGCGATCAGTTCGATCGAGCGCAGCACCAGTTCGTGCGGCGGATCGACCGAGTGCACCTGGAAGACGATGTCGGTGACGCGCGGCAGGGTGGTGTCGCGGTGGAGGCTCTCCAGCACGTCGTCGACGGTGCCGACATGGGTGTCGGTGGCGGCGATCAGGTAATCGAGATCGTCGCTTTCGAAGCGGTGGCCGCCCTTGGCGAGACCGATGGCGGCCTTCTTGAGGCCAGTCACGGCGTAGCGGCGGGCTTCCTCGCGGTTGTCGGCGACGAACAGGGTTCGTGAGGCGACGATGCGCGGCGCGATCTCGCGCGGCAGGTGGTCGAAATAGCCGTCGATGATCGGGTGCTGCAGGTCGGGCAGGCTCGCCTTGGGATTATCAGCCGGCCGCGGCTGGGTGCGCGACAGCATCAGCCCATCGCCGGCCTTGCCGGCTCGGATGCCGCCAGCCACCGAGAAGGTGGCCTGCCAGAAGCGTTCGAGCAGGTGCGGGGCCGCCGGGTAGAGCTTGACGTCGCCAACGATGGGAGAGCCGGAGAGCGCGGTGCGGAAGGTCGCAAGGTGCCGCTCGTAGATGGCGCCCTTGTCCTTCACGTCAAAGCCGAAGGCAGTGAACGAATCCGGGGTGCCGCCCGAACCGGTGCCGAGCTCCAGCCGACCACCCGACAACAGGTCGAGCACGGCCGCATCCTCGGCAGCGCGGATGGCGTTCTCGAGCGGCAGGGTGATGATGCCGGTGCCGAGCCGGATGCGCGAGGTGCGCGAGGCGACGTAGGAGAGGAACACCAGCGGCGAGGGCAGGCCGCCCTCATCGCGGTGGAAATGGTGCTGCGCCACCCAGGCGCTGTCGAAGCCATTGGCCTCGGCATGGACGATCTGCGTCGCAGCATTGTGGTAGCGCTCGCCGGCGCTGGTGTCGTCGAGCAGCCGGGTGAAGAAGCCGAGGCGCTTGGGCAGTTTTGGATCAGACATTGGCGTGGCTCCGTTGGCCGGGAATGGCGTCGATCAGTTC
>JAEUMC010000976.1 GCA_016793415.1 Devosia sp.
AGATGGACGCCAGCGCCAAGCCGCAGCATGTCAAACTCGTCCCTGAAATCGCCCGTCCCAGCCGCGAAGAAGCGGAAGCGGCGGTGCGTACGCTGATCGCCTGGGCCGGCGACGACCCGACGCGCGAGGGCCTGCTGGAAACTCCGCACCGCGTCACCAAGGCCTATCGCGAGTTCTTCGCCGGCTATGGCGACGACGCCCGCGAGGTGCTGCACAAGACCTTCAAGGAAGTCGGCGGCTACGACGATGTCGTGCTGGTGCGCGATATCCCGTTCTCGTCGCATTGCGAGCATCACATGGTGCCGTTCTTCGGCAAGGTGCATATCGCCTACCTGCCCCATGACGGCGTCGTGGGCCTGAGCAAGCTCGCCCGCCTTGTCGAGGTCTATGCCCGCCGGCTGCAGGTGCAGGAGAACATGACTGCGCAGATCATCGACGCGGTGAACGAACACCTGAACCCGCGCGGCGCCGCCGTGATGATCGAGGCCGAGCACATGTGCATGTCGATGCGCGGCGTGCGGGCCCATGGCGCCCTGACCATCACCCAGCGCTTCACCGGCGTCTTCGCCGAGGACCGCAACGAGCAGGATCGCTTCTTCGCCATGCTCGGCAAGCGCTGAGAAGTCGACCGCAACAGCGATCAAGTCTGCTAGGTAAGAGCGGGCATAGGGTGAACCCATGTCCGCTGTCGCCAAGACCCTCTGGATCATCGAATCGCGCTTCGGCATGCCGCTGACGCTCGAGGAAATGGCAGTGCACGCGGGCGTGTCACGTTTCCATCTGTCGCGCATCTTCCCCGAAGCGACCGGCTACTCGATCTCCGCCTACCTTCGCGGCCGCCGGCTTACCGAGGCCGCCAAGGCGCTGGCTGCCGGCGCCCCCGATATTCTCGCCGTGGCGCTCGATGCCGGCTACGGTTCGCACGAGGCTTTCACCCGCGCTTTCCGTGAGCTGATCGGTCTCACCCCGGACCAGGTGCGCCGCCGCGGCCGGCTAGATGATCTGCCGCTGCTCGAGCCATTGCGGATCGATCATGAGGTGCCCGTCGAGCTGTGCGCGCCGCGCATCGAGACCCGTCCGCCGATGCGCATCGCCGGGCTTCTGGCGCGCCACGTGATGAACGGCGACGCCGCGATCCCGGCGCAGTGGCAGCGGTTCAACCCATTCGTCGGCAACGTGCCGGGCGAGATTGCCGGTGTCTATTACGGGCTTTCCGGGCGCTACTTTCCCGAGACCGGCGAGTGCGAATACATGGCCGGCATGGAGGTGCGGGAAACCGCCGAACTGCCGCGCGAGTTCACGCTCATCACCGTTCCGGCCCAGCGCTATGCCCGCCTTGCGCATCGCGGACACATCACCACCATCCGCTCCACCATCGAAGCGATCTTCGCGCAGTGGCTGCCGACTTCGGGGTATCGCAAGAAATACGCCCCCTGGAGCTTCATCGAGTACTACGGCCCCGACTTCAACGAGCACACCGGCCTCGGCACCGTCGAAATCTGGATCGCGCTGGACGATTGAAAGCGAGGATTGAGCGTCGGCCGGGTGCGGGTTAGAACCGCCCACATGAGCACCACCTTCGCCGACCCCACTCCCCTCAGCCACGCCGAGCTTGAGGAAGGCACCCTGTTCGCGCCGAAGTTCGATGCGCATGGCCTCGTCACCGCGGTGGCGCAGGAGGCAGGCAGCAATCGCGTGCTGATGGTGGCACACATGAACGCCGAAGCCCTGCGGCTGACCATCGAGACCGGCGAGGTACACTACTATTCTCGCTCGCGCCAAAAACTCTGGAAGAAGGGCGAAAGCTCAGGTGAGATCCAGCGCCTCGTGGAAATGCGCACCGACTGCGACCAGGATGTCGTGCTCATGCTGGTCGAACAGACCGGCCGCGGCGCCGCCTGCCATACCGGCCGGAAGAGCTGCTTTTACCGCATTGTCGAGAACACCGACACGCTGCGCCAGAGCGGCGAGGCGCGGCTGTTCGATCCGGCCCAAGTCTACAAGAGTTAAGCTCTACAAGCCTCAATAGTGCGGCGGCGGCGGTTCGACCGCCGGCGCCAATGCCGGATGCGCCTCGACGTCGCGCAGTTGCGAGCCGAGGTTGTGCAATTCGCGCTTCAGCGCCTCGATCTGCTTGAAATGCTCGGCGAGCGCGGCATTCAACTCCTCGATCGCCTGGTCCTGGAAAGCAATCGTCGTCTCCAGCGTCACGATGCGCGCCGTAAGATCCGTGATGTCGCTCATTTGCAGTGGCTCCCTAATGGCGGCGTTCGAACAGCGGCGCCAGGAACAGGCCGGCGAGGAAACCGCCGAGGTGAGCCTGCCAGGCAATACCGATGGACTGCCCGATCAGCATGGGCAGGAACGGCACGGCCGCGTTCAGCACCAGCCACACCACAATGAAGAAGCCGGCACGCTGGTTGCGCATCAACTCGCCGAGGCTTGCCATCCGGCGCCCCAGCACGCGCTCCTCCCCGCTCTCCGGATCGCGCCCGACGATCACCGGCTGGAAGATGAAGCGACACGCCGCACCTGTCAGCCCCGCAACGCCACCCGAGGCGCCAATCAGGACCTGGAACTCAGGAAAGGTCGTTACC
>JAEUMC010000989.1 GCA_016793415.1 Devosia sp.
CGCTGGCACCGGGGCGCTGATCCTGTTCGCCAGCGTGCAGATCGGCATCCTCGGCTGGGCGGTGTTCCGGGGCGATCGGCCCGGCACGCTCGAATGGCTCGGCCTCGCCATCGCGCTCGCCGCCTTCGCCTACCTCGTCTCGCCCGGCCTCGTCGCGCCGCATCCGCTCGGCACGCTGCTGATGGTCGGCTCCGGCCTCTGCTGGGCCGCCTACACTCTGCTTGGCCGCGGCTCGAAAGCGCCGCTCGTCGACACCGCCGGCAACTTCATCCGCTGCCTGCCTGTTGCGCTGCTGATCATCGTCGCCGGGCTGCTGCCCCACCCGATCGATCCCGGCGCCGCGGCATATGCGGTCGCCTCCGGCGCACTGGCCTCCGGCCTCGGCTATGCCGTCTGGTACGCGGTGCTGCCGAGCCTTGCGCGCACCCAGGCGGCTGTCGTCCAGTTGACCGTCCCCGCCATCGCCGCGGCCGGCGGCGTGCTGCTGATCGCCGAACCGCCGACGCTACGCCTCGTCATCGCTTCCATCGGCATTCTCGGCGGTGTCGCCCTCGCCCTCCTCGCCGCCGACCGCCGCCGCCGCGCCAAGGCGGCCGCCTGAGCAAACGACGGGTTGACCTCGCCGCCGCGTCCGCTATGTTCCCGCCACCATGATGATGATCCGCAATTTCGCATCGGTGTTTCTCCTCGCCTGAGGAGCCGTAAGGCAACACCACCGCCCCCAGGGGCCCTGTCCGCACGTCGCCGGCTTTGCCTGTCGACATCTCGCGGGCCTATGCGAATTCGGAAAACACAATGCCTGAGAACACTTTCGCGCTCACCGCAGCGCAACTCGACGCCTTCATCACCGACGGCTTCGTTCGCATCGACAACGCTTTCTCCGCCGATCTGGCAGCCGAGGCACGCACCATTTTGTGGGCCGATACCGGGTGCGATCCCCACGATCCCAAGACCTGGACCAAGCCAGTCATCCGTCTGGGCAATTACAGCCAGCCGCCTTTCGTCAAGGCAGCCAACACCCCGGTGCTGCGCGCCGCCTTCGATCAGTTGGTCGGCCCTGGCCGCTGGTTGCCGCAGGGCGGCCTCGGCACCTTCCCGGTGCGCTTCCCATCGCCTGACGACCCGGGCGACGCCGGCTGGCACATCGACGTCAGCTTCGGCTGGGACGAGAACCCCACCGATTTCCTGAGCTGGCGCGCCAATGTCAGCTCCCGTGGCCGGGCGCTGCTGATGCTGTTCCTGTTCTCGGAGGTCGGCGAGCGTGATGCGCCGACCCGCATCCGCGTCGGCTCACATCTCGATATCGCCCGGCAACTGGCGCCGGCCGGCGATGCCGGCCTGACGCTGCGCGAGCTCGCCGCCGACAACTTCGCCGGGTCAGCGCACCGGCCAGAGGTGCTCGCCACCGGCAGCCCCGGCACGGTCTATCTCTGCCATCCGTTCCTGGTGCACGCCGCCCAGCCGCACCATGGCGCCGAGCCGCGCTTCATGGCTCAGCCGCCGCTGCTGCCACGCGAACCGCTGCGCCTCGAGCGGACGGACGACGACTATTCGCCGGTGGAGATTGCGATCCGTCAGGCGCTCGGCTGATCGCTCGGGAGGGCCGGCGACCGCTGGCCCTCCCGACCTTTCGTCCGCCGGTTCCCGGCTAGACTGATTTTGCGGCGCCGCCGCATGCCGCGCCAAATCCTGCTCGCGCCATGACTGGCGGGACCGCAGCCGTCCCGATAGCTTGCGCCACCATCATGCCGGGGGCGCGCATTTGATCTGGGGCATCGATCCGCTTTATTCGCTGTCGGGCTTCTTCGTGGGCCTCATCGTCGGGTTCACCGGCGTCGGCGGAGGCTCCCTGATGACCCCGCTGCTGATCCTGCTGTTCAACGTCCATCCGGCCACCGCGGTCGGCACCGACCTGCTGTTTGCCGCCGCCACCAAGACCGCCGGCACCGCCGTGCATGGCTTCAACCGCCATGTCGACTGGCACATTGTCGGCAAGCTGGCGCTCGGCAGCGTCACTTCGGCCGCCATCACGCTCTACGTGCTGTCGCAGCTTGGCGGCTCCGACCCGGCCGTCGCGCATGTGCTCGCCATCGTGCTGGGGGTCATGCTGGTGCTTACGGCGCTGTCGCTGGTCTTTCGCAAGCGCCTGTTCGGCTTCGCTCGCAGCCATCGCGAACTGCCGCCCCGCCTGCAGACCGCCGTCACCATCGGCTTCGGCGCGCTGCTGGGCGTGCTGGTCTCCATCTCGTCGGTCGGCGCCGGCGCCATCGGCGTCACCGTACTGATGCTGCTCTATCCGCGGCTGTCGCTGGTCCGCGTCGTCGCCAGCGATATCGCCCACGCCGTGCCGCTGACGCTGGTTGCCGGGCTCGGCCACTGGATCATCGGCAACGTCGAATGGGGCATGCTCCTGTCGCTGCTCATCGGCTCGATCCCGGGCATCCTGATCGCCAGCTTCTTCGCCCCCAGGGTGCCGGAGGGCCTGGTCCGCATGCTGCTCGCCACCGTGCTGAGCATTGTCGGTGTCCGACTGCTGCTGAGCTAAGGATTGCGACGATCCCTGGTGGCCGGCGCACCTGGCCCCACCCCACCGCTGATCCCTCCCCATGATCCTCGGGCCGCAGGCCGCAGCGAAGCTGGGTGGGGTGGGCTCCCGGCTAGACCCGCTCCGTCAAGACGATCATCCCGTCGACCGGCAATCCGCGATCCATCCGGATCACCACCGGCTCGGCGCTGATCACCTCGAGCCCGGCGGTCCGGCAGATCTCCAGCGTCGGCTCGACGGCGTGCTGGAAGCGCAGCGAGGTGCCGAGCCGCACCGGCTCGCTGCCACCATGGGTCTCGAGCGAGAACGCCACGATACCGCCTCGCCGCAGCGCGCGACCGGCCGATGCCAGCGGCGCCTCGAGCGCTCCGACATAGTTGAGCACATCGGCGGCAACGATCAGGTCGATGCTGGCTTGCTCCTGATCGAGCACCGCCTTGAGATCGTCCTTCTCCAGCCGATCGTAAATCCCCTTGCGCCGCGCCTCGCCCAGCATCCTGGCCGAAAGGTCGACGCCTTCGAGCCGTTCGACCAGCGGCCGCAACCGTCCGCCCATCAGGCCGGTGCCGCAGCCGAGATCGAGCACGCGACCGAACCGGCCGATGCCGCGCGTCACCATCACTGCGCGGATCATCGTCTCCAGCGCCTCGGGGGTGCGATAACCCAGCCGTCCGACCAGCGCATCCTCGAAGCGCGGCGCATAGTCGTCGAACAGCGCCTCGACATAGGCCGGCGCCGCTTCAGCCGAGCCGCCAGCCCCGTGCGCCGCGAGCTTCAGCGCGGCGCCGAACAGTCCTTTGCCGTCGAGTTGCAGCAGCTGCGTCCAGGCCACCACCGCCCCGGCGATGTCGCCCGCCGCCTCGCGATAGCCGCCGAGCAGGTTCCACCCCGCCACCCATTGCGGCACCATCTCCAGCGTCTGTGTCATGAGGTCGGCCGCCTCCGCGAAAGCGCGCTCGGTGGCGAGCGCCGCGGCGTAGGACGCACGACGATCGGCGACGAGGTCGCCGGACGAATACTGTATTTCGCGCAAGTTGTTTGGCACCGCGGTGGGACGGCGATGCCTCTAGCGCGTCCTCGTGTCGCGGGGAAGATGGGCGCGCGCGGGAATTTCCACTTTGCTGTCACAATGGCAGCGCATAGACTGCTTGGTGGGCATCCGCGGAAGCCGAGGCCCGTCTGTCGGGCTGAGTCGCCCGGTATCTCGACGCCTTAGTGTCCTACTCCCTGGGCGCGAAGGACTGCTAGTCAGATCGAATTTCAACCCGTTGCGCCACCAGCGCACCGGGCCGAAGGTGTTTCATCGTCGGTATTGATAGGCGGAAAATTCCGGTCTACAAGTTAACCGTCGAATGTTGCGGCCGACACTTCGTGCCTGGCGTCTCAACGCGCCTGCTGAGGTCATACCAAGAATTCGATTGGCGGAGTTTCCATTGGGGTGGGAACTGCCACGGCA
>JAEUMC010000004.1 GCA_016793415.1 Devosia sp.
CGCGCCGGCCGAGCGGTCACGCGTCGAAAAGCCTAGGCCGCGACCTTCGGCGGCAACTGCTGCCCGGGGGTCGACATCGAGATGGCTTCCTCGTCCGGCGACATATCGGCCGGCACGTCCGCAAACAGCGGCGTCGAGAGGTAGCGCTCGCCGGTATCGGGCAGCATGGCGAGGATGGTCGAGCCTTCCGGCGCGGTCTCGGCGACCTTCAGCGCTGCGGCGAAAGTGGCGCCCGCGGTGATGCCGACGAAAATGCCTTCCTTTTGCGCCAGCATCATCGACTGCTTCATCGCATCGGGACCGGCAACGGTCAGCACCTGGTCGAACAGCTTCTCGGTGACCGCCTCGTTGGTGATCCACGGAATGAAATCCGGACTCCAGCCCTGGAACGGATGTGGCTTCCACGCCGAGTGGCTGCCCGTCGCCGCATGGTCGGCGCGACGTTCCTGGCCCTCACCGCTGGTCAGCATCGGCGCGCCCTCGGGCTCGGCGACGATGATCTTGGTGTTGGGCATCTTCTCGCGCAGCACCCGGCCGACGCCGGTCAGCGTGCCGCCGGTGCCGAAGCCGGTCACCCAGTAATCCAGCTTCTCGTCGGCGAAATCGCGCACGATCTCCTGCGCGGTGGTCCGCGAGTGCATCTCGGGGTTGGCTTCGTTCTCGAACTGGCGGGTCTGGAACCAGCCATTCGCCTCGGCCAGGGACTCGGCCTTGCGGATCATGCCGTTGGCGCGCTCGGCCGCCGGCGTCAGCACCACTTTGGCGCCGAGAAAGCGCATCAGCTTGCGTCGCTCGACCGAAAAGCTCTCGGCCATGGTGACGACCAGCGGATAACCCTTGGCCGCGCAAACCATCGCAAGCCCGATACCGGTATTGCCCGACGTGGCCTCGATCACCGTCTGGCCTGGCTTCAGCGCGCCGGATTTCTCGGCCGCCTCGATGACCCCGAGCGCCAGGCGGTCCTTCACCGATCCGAGCGGGTTGAACGCCTCGACCTTGACGTACAGCTTGACGTTTTTCGGGCCCAGCTTGTTGATCCGGACGACCGGCGTGTTGCCGATGGTCCCCAGAATGTCCTTGAACTTCATGGTTCTTCCTCTTGTGCCCCGCTTGGCAAAGGAGATTACGCTTCGTCCCCGAGAGCGACAAGTGAACCAATGGTACGGAATTGAGCGGGCGACTGCCTACTCGGCGATCGCATCGCCCCAGTCGAGCTTCTTTGCCGCCTTGAATGCCGGCTTGTCGCGGCTCGGCACGGTGCGCGCTTCGAGCCCGTCGGCGCCGCAGACTGCCAGCGTCACCGAGAACTTGTTTTCCTCCGGCCGCCGCAGCACCCGCCCTGCCGCCGCCTCCCCAAGACCAGGGCGCGCTACCACCAGGTAGCTGAACTTCTCGTCCTCGTAGCCGAGCGTGCCACCCTTCATCCGCATGTGGTCGCGGCTGCGGCTGAGCCGCACCGAGAAGTGGCACCAGTCCGGCTCGAGCAGCGGGCATTCACGCTCGTGCGGACAGGGCGCCAGCACCCTGCCCCCGAGCTCGATCAAATGCCGGCGTACCACCATCAGCCGCTGGTAGTCGCGCGGCCGGCCCGGCTCGATGATCGCCAGCACGCCGTCGCTGTGCCGCCACAGCCGTTCGGCTGCCGCCAGCATCTCGACGTCCGGCAGTTCGGTCAACGCATAGGCACAGGTAACCAGGTCGTGTCGGGTGGCAAGCTCGAAGCGCCCGAGATCAGCCTCCAGCAATTGCGCGCCGGCCAGCGCCGTTCCCTCGGCCAGCGCGCCGGCGAGCGCCAGAAACGCCCGGTTGTGATCCATCAATGTCGGCGCGATCCCCTCGAACGCCGCAGCCACGGCCCAGCCCGCCGTTCCCGGCCCAGCCCCGGCATCGAGCAAGGTCTGCGGTGCGAACCCGGGCACCCGTGCCACACCCTCCTCGAGCACGGCCGAGACCGCGGCGTATGTCGCCGGCATCCGGCTCAGCGCATAGGCGATTGCGTCGTCGGCGCCGCCGATCACCTGCCGCGACGCGCCACGCTGCCGATAGTGCTCGGAGATCCGCGCCGAGCTGTCGCCCAGCCCCTTGCGCCCCTCGGCAAGACGTCGGACAGCGGCGCTGAGTTCGGCCGGCAGATCAGTCAAGGACGGTTCGCCTTGCGGATGCTGTGCGCCAGCAGCGCGTCCGAGACCGCTCGCTTGAAGCGGTCCTTGTCGCCGGCCGCGTTGTCGACGATCTCGCGCACCCGCCAGAACTCGCTGCCGCCGAACGGCCCGACCTCGGCGCGGACGTAGACGTCGGGCGGGTATTGCAGCACGGTGGCGTCGACCAGCTTTTGCGACATGATCTCGGTCGCCACCACGGCGGAATCGGTGATGCTCGGCTCGCGCGACGCATCGAGCAGCTCGGGCGTGCGATGCACGTCGATGCCAATAAGCACGTCGCATTTGCCCGCGATGAGCCCGAGCGGCAGCGGGTCGGTGACACCGCCATCGCTGTAGTAGCGGCCCTCGACACTCACCGGCCGGAACAGGCTGGGA
>JAEUMC010000012.1 GCA_016793415.1 Devosia sp.
GGCCCACCGGCACGTCGGTGTAGTAGTCCGGGCCGCCACGGCCACCCGCCTTGAACGGCGCGGCGGCGGACAGCAGGGGCAGGGCCTCGTACTCGGTGCCCTTGAGCATCTGCTCAAGGTACCATTTCTGGGCGATGTTGACGATCTGCACCGAGGGATCGTCGGCGACCAGCGCGAAGTAGGAGTGGAGCGGCGCGGCGGTCTCGCCGACCGGCCGGCGCACGTAGGCGAGCGTTTCGTCGTGGTCGTCCTGCGCCGCGGCAAGCACGCCGGCAACGCTTTCCACCAGCGGCTTCACCTTGCCTTCGACACGTTCGAAGATCGGGCGAGCCTCGGCGGTATGGGAGACGATGCTCCACTTGCCGTCATCGGCTTTTTCGAGCAGCAGGTCGATCAGGCCCATATGCGATCCCCAGAAACCGGCCATGACGGCGGGCTTGCCGGCGAGCGTGCCGGCGGTAAGGTCGGCGCCTTCGAGGCCCTCGAAGTCCTTGGAGTTGGGGAACACCAGGTGCTGGTGGCCGGTGACGATGACGTCGAGGCCTTCGACGGCGGCGAGCTGCAGGGCAGCATTCTCGGCCTTGGGAGCGCCGGTGTCGGCGGCGATGCCGGAGTGGCACAGCGCGACGACGAGATCGGCGCCTTCCTCGCGCATCTTGGGGATATAGGCCTTGGCGGTCTCGACGATGTCGCGGGTGTCGACCTTGCCGGCGAGATGGGTGTTATCCCAGGTCATGATCTGCGGCGGCAGGAAGCCGATGAAGCCCAGCTTGATGGTCTGCTTGGCGCCGGCGCCATCCACCAGTTCCTTCTCGACGATCTTGTAGGGAGCGACATAGGTGGTGTCGGCCAGGGGATCTGCGCCGAGCGCGCCCTTGGCGAGGTTGGCCGAGACAATCGGGAAGTTGGCGGCAGCGATGGCGGCGTCGAGGAATTCGAGGCCGTAGTTGAACTCATGGTTGCCGAGCGTGCCGACTTCGTAGCCCAGCGTATTCATGGCGGCGATGATCGGGTGCGGCTCGTTGGTCAGGCCCTTCTCATAGGCGATGTAATCGCCCATCGGGTTGCCCTGGATGACGTCGCCATTGTCGATGAGCACCGAGTTGCCGGCCTCGGCGCGGATCGCGTCGATGATCGCGGCGGTACGGGCAAGGCCGAGCGTATCGTTGGGTGCATCGGCGTAATAATCATAGGGGAACACCGCGACATGCAGGTCGGTGGTTTCCATCAGGCGCAGATGCGCCTGGCCTGCGGCGGCCTGCACCGCGAAGGGGTGCAGCACCACGGCGGCGCCAAGCGTCGCCGAGCCGGCAAGGAAGGCGCGGCGGGAAATTGAGTAATTGTAGTTCATTGACGTCTCCCACAACATTTGAAAAGCGCGACCAGACGGAACGTCGGCTCTGTTGGCCGGTTATCCCGTATGGCGATCTGGGTCTCAGATGCCGCCGCGACGTGACGTTGCAATGACGACGGCAATTGTGACAGTGGCCTTTCTGGACCATTTGGTCAAATTTGCCGTCGCCCGGCGATTGGCAGTAGTGTTGGTGGGCGTGTCCCATGGAGATTCTGGATGAAGTGGCAAGGGCGTGAGCGCAGTTCGAACATCGAGGACCGGCGCAGCCAGGGCGGCGGTGGCATGGGCGGCAATATGGGTGGGCTCGGCGGCGGGCGCATGCCGATCCCGATGGGCCGCGCCGGTGGCGGTGGTCTCGGGCTGGTGGGCATCATCGTGGTGCTGGGCGTGCTCTGGTTCATGGGCGTCAACCCGCTGGACGTGCTGACGGGTGGTGGCGGAAC
>JAEUMC010000029.1 GCA_016793415.1 Devosia sp.
CAACAATGCGCAGTTTGAAGACTTTCGCCCTCGCCACGGCGGTCATCGGCCTGACCGCCGGCGCGGCCCAGGCCCAGGTGCTGTTCTGGTCCAACCAGGCCGTGCCGGTCGAAGAGACCCAGAAGATGCGTGAGCAGGTGCTCAAGTCGTTCCCCGGCGGCGCCGACTTTCAGCCGCAGGAGCCAGGTCCGTTCGTCACCCGCATCGAGGCTGAACGGGATGCCGGCAAGGGCACCATCGGCGTGGTCGGCGGGCTCTATGGCGATATCGCCACCTACAAGGACAACTGGGTCGATCTCAGCGATATCGACCTCAGCGGCGTCGCGCCCGCTCCGGCCTTCGTCGAACTGGGCAAGCTCGGCACCGGCGAGCAGAAGTTCCTGCCCTGGATGCAGGCCAATTATGTGATGGCCGCCAACAAGCAGGCACTGGCCTACCTGCCCGAGGGTGCCGACATCAACAACCTGACTTATGATCAGGTGATCGCCTGGGCAAAGAACCTTGCCGAGCAGACGGGCTCGCCCAAGTTCGGCTTTCCGGCCGGACCGAAGGGGCTGAAGCACCGCTTCTTCCAGGGCTTCCTGCTCCCCGCCTTCACCGGTTCGGAAGTGACCAAGTTCCGCTCGGCCGAAGCCGAGACGGCCTGGGGCAAGTTCAAGGAACTCTGGCAATATGCCAACCCGGCTTCCACCAACTACGATTTCATGCAGGAGCCGCTGCTGACCGGCGACGTGTGGCTCGCCTTCGACCACATTGCCCGGCTCGCCGACGCCTTCAACCAGAAGCCCGACGAGTTCGTCGCCTTCCCGGCCCCATCGGGTCCGAAGGGCCGGGCCTTCATGCCGGTGCTGGCGGCCCTCGCCGTGCCCAAGAGCGCGCCCGACATCGCCTCGGCCAAGGAGCTGGTGAAGTTCATGATGCAGCCCGAGCAGCAGGTGGCAACACTGCTCGCCACCAACTTCTTCCCAGTGACCGACGCGCGGCTGCCGGCCGACCTGCCGAACTCGGCTCGGGCGCTCGGCCCGGCCATCACCGCAATGACCAGCTCGCCCGACGCGTTGCCGGCGCTGCTGCCGGTGGGCCTCGGCGACAAGGGCGGCCAGTTCAACCAGGTCTACATCGATGCCTTCGAGCGCATCGTGCTGGGCAATCAGGATATCCGCCAGGTGCTCGACCAGCAGGCCGAGGCGCTGCGCGGCGTGCTGACGGCGGCGAACGCGCCGTGCTGGCTGCCCGACCCCCCTTCCGAGGGGCCGTGCCCGGTCGAATAAGGTCTTCCCGACCCTGGCCGTCCGGAGCCTTCCCGGCTTTGGGCGGCACCTTCCGCTTCGTGAACCGCCGGCGATTGGGTTATCGCCGGCGCCCGCCAACCATCGGGGAACGGTCAGCCAGATGAACAGCAAGACCTTGCCATACCTGCTGCTGGCGCCGGCGACGGTCTTTCTCGCCGTGTTCTTCGTCTGGCCGTTCCTGCAGATCGCCTATCTGGCCTTCACCACCGAGGGCGGTTTCACCCTGCAGCACTTCGAGACCATGGCCGGCAACTGGAAGTTCTGGCCGACCTTCTGGAACACCATCATCCTCGCCGCCATCGTCGTGCCGCTGCAACTGGTGATGGCGCTCACCATGGCGCAGGTGGTCGCCAAGCTGAACACGGCGCGCAATACCATCCTCTACATCTTCACCATTCCGCTCGGCCTCTCGGACCTTGCCGCCGGCATCATCTGGCTGGCCATCTTCGAGCAGTCCGGCTTCCTCAACTCCATGCTGGTGGGCCTGGGGGTGGTCGAACGGCCAATCCTGTTCCTCGGCTACCAGAACCTGTGGGTCATCTTCGTCGCGGTGATCCTCGCCGAGCTGTGGCGCGCCACCGCCATCGTCATGGTCATCCTGGTTTCCGGCATGGGGCTGATCCCCAAGGAATATTACGAGGCCGCCGAAGTGTTCGGCGCCGGGCCGTGGCAGCGCTTCGTCAAGGTGACGCTGCCCATGCTCCGGCCATCGATCCAGACGGCCTTGATTCTCCGCACTATCGCGGCCTTCGAAGTGTTCGCAGTGGTGGTGGCGCTCGGCGGCACCACCTTGCCGGTGCTGGTGGGGGAAACCTTCAACTGGCAGTTCGCGCTGCAGGATCGCAGCGTCGCCGCCGCCTATGCGCTGGTGATCCTCGCTATTTCGATCGCCGCGACGCTGGTGTTCCTGCGCCTGCTGCGGACCCCGAAGGGAGCCACGGTATGAGCGCCGCCGCCGCCGATCGTCCGCGCGCCGTATCCGACATCGGCGCGGCCGGCAAATTCCTGTTCTGGGCCGGCGTGGTGCTGCTCTGCGCCTGGGTGCTGGTGCCGATCTACCTGCTGGTGGTCAACACGCTGTCCTCGACCGCCGAGGTCACCGCCTTTCCCAAAACCGGTATTCCCAGCTTCGACCTGGGCTCGATCCAGTTCTTCCTGTCCTTCCAGGGCGTGCTGAAGGCACTGTGGAACTCGCTGCTCGTCGCCGTGCTCACCATGGTGCTGTCGATCGCCATCGGCGCGCCCGCCGGCTATGCGCTTAGCCGCTTCGAGTTCCCCGGCAAGGCTACCTTCCGCATGCTGGTACTGATGACCCGGGCTTTTCCGCTGCCGCTGCTCGCCCTGCCGATTGCCGTGATGTTCATTCGCGTCGGCCTCGACGATACGCCGGTCGGGCTGGCGCTGGTGCACACCACGCTAGCCATCCCGTTCTCGGTACTGATTACCTTCTCGATCTTTTCGGGCATTCCGCTGGAGCTCGAGGAAGCGGCCTGGACGCTCGGCTGCAACCGGCTGCAGGCCTTCGGCAAGGTGGTGCTGCC
This sequence comes from Devosia sp., assembly GCA_016793415.1. GTDB lineage: Bacteria > Pseudomonadota > Alphaproteobacteria > Rhizobiales > Devosiaceae > Devosia_A. The sequence goes on from JAEUMC010000029.1 coordinate 2,834, forward strand.
GCTAGTGCTGCCCGGCATCACCGCCTCGGCGATCTTTGCCTTCACCATCAGCTGGAACGAGGTGTTCGCCGCTTCGGTGCTCACGGTGCAGAACCGCACCCTCACCGCTTTTCTACTGCAGAGCCTGTCGGTCTCGCCGCTGCACCTGCGCTTTGCCGGCGGGGCGGCGCTCGTCATTCCGGCACTGATCTTCATCTTCGCCGTCCGCAAATACATGTTCGCCATGTGGGGCATCGCCAACCGGTAACCGGGGCGGCGCGACAAAGGAAAGGAATGCGGCATGGCCGAAATCCAGATCAAGGGCGTCGGCAAAAGCTTTGGCTCGTTCACGGCCCTGCACTCGATCGACCTCACCATTGCTGACCAGGAGTTCATGGTGCTGCTCGGCGCTTCGGGCTGCGGCAAGACCACGCTCTTGCGCATCATCGCTGGGCTCGAGAGCCCGACCCGGGGTGAAGTGTGGATCGGCGGCAAGCGCGTCGACCAGCTGCCGCCGCGCGATCGAGGTATCGCCATGGTGTTTCAGAACTACGCCGTGTTCCCGCATCTGACGGTCTACGAGAACATCGCCTTCGGCCTGCGCATGAAGAAGCTGCCACAGCCGGAGGTCGACACGCGGGTCCGGCGCACCGCCGAGCTCATGCATATCGAGCAGTTGCTCAAGCGCTACTCGGGCCAGCTTTCGGGCGGCCAGCGCCAGCGCGTCGCCGTGGCCCGGGCGCTGGCCATGGAGCCCGACGTCATCCTGATGGACGAGCCGCTGTCGAATCTCGATGCGCTGCTCCGCCTCGAGATGCGCGCCGAACTCAAGGGCGTGCTCGCCAACTCGAAAACCACCACCATCTACGTCACCCACGACCAGGTCGAGGCGATGTCGCTGGCCGATCGCATCTCGGTGATGAATGGCGGGCGCATCGTGCAGGCCGCTTCGCCTGTCGAAGTCTACCGCAACCCCGCCGCCCGTTTCGTCGGCAGCTTCATCGGCAATCCGCCGATGAATTTCCTGCCGGCCGAAAAGCACGGCGATGGCCGCTACCACGTCGCAGGTCTCTCGCTGGCCGGCCCGCCTGGTGCGGCCCAAAAGCTGGAGTTCGCCATCCGACCCGAGGATCTGGCCATTGCGCCGGGCGGGCTCAAGGCCATCGCCAGGGTTATCGAGCCGCTTGGCGCCCATACGCTGGTGACCTCCGAAGTCGGCGGGGCGCTGTTCCGCGCCGTGCTCGACAGCGACATCAGGATCGCCCCGGGCGACGAACTCAGCCTCGTGCCCAAGCCCGACCGCATCCGTTGGTTCGACCCCGAAACCTCCAGTGCCTTGAAAGCTGTGCCGTGACCGACCTCACCCCCATCGCCCAGGATACACGGCGGTGCTGCGCAAGAACGATCGCGGTCGCTGCTACGCGCCGGTGAACGAAAATACGACCGCCGCAGGCAGCGATGAACTCATCCTTCCCGACCACGTGCACCCCAATGCCGAAGGCCACGCCCGGATCGCCACGATCTTGGCGCCGGCCACCCGGCTCTAGACCAGAGGCAGGCCCATGACCCCCGAAACCGAGAAGATCTACCAGCATGCGCTGGAGGTCCTGAAGGAGAACGATCTGGGGAGCTACACCGTCCCCACCAAGGGGCTCTATCCGTTTCAATGGAACTGGGACTCGTGCCTCACCGCGCTCGGCCAGGGGCACTATGACGAGAACCGCGCCTGGACCGAAATCGAGACACTGTTCGCCCACCAGTGGCCCGATGGCATGGTGCCGCATATCGTCTTCCACGTGGACTCGGATGGCTATTTCCCGGGACCCAGAGTGTGGGACACCAGGCGACCCGCCGCAGACACCTCGGGGATCACTCAGCCGCCGGTCGCCGGTTTTGCCGTGAAGCGGCTCTACGACCGCGCTACCGACAAGGCCGCGGCCGCCGCCCGCGCCAGAGCGCTGCTGCAGCGGATCGATGCCTGGCACCGCTGGTTCTACCAGATGCGCGACCCCGCCGGCGAAGGCCTGGTGGCGATCATCCATCCCTGGGAATCGGGGCGTGACAACTCGATCGATTGGGACGAGGCGTTCGAGCGCGTGCCGACCGAGGGCGTGGGGGACTATGTTCGCCGCGACACCCAGCATGCCGACCCGGCGCATCGGCCGACCAAGGCGCAGTATGATCGTTACCTCTACCTGGTGCAGCTGTTCCGCTCGCTCGGCTGGGACAATTCCCGCCTGCACGACGCCTCGCCCTTCCGGGTGGTCGATCCTGGCTTCAACGCCATCCTGATCCGCTCGATGACCGATCTCGCCGACCTCGCCGACGCGTTCGGCGATCCGGCGATCGCCGCCGCCAACCGCGAGCGGGCGACCAAGGGCCTCGCAGCGCTCGAAACCCTGTGGAGCGAGCCCGATGGGCAGTACCTGTGCCGCGACCGGGTGACCGGGGAACTCATCCAGTCCGCCTCGATCGGCGGCATCCTGCCGGTATTCGCCGCGGTACCGCGGGTGCGGGCGCACGAGATCGCCCGCACCATCGAGGGCTGGGCGACCAAGGTGAAGTACATCGTGCCCTCGCACGATCCCGCCGACCCTCGCTTCGAGCCAAAGCGCTACTGGCGGGCGCCGGCCTGGCTGGTGACGAACTACATGATCCAGGATGGCCTGCGGGCCGTCGGCGAAACTGTGGTGGCCGACCACATCGTCAGTTCCAGCCTCGAGTTGATCACCCAATCGGGCTTTGCCGAATATTACGACCCGACCACCGGCGAACCTTGCGGCGGCGGTCGGTTCACCTGGACCGCCGCGATGGTGATCGAGTTCCTGGAGGCCGCATGAAGATCCTCGCCATCGGCGCCCACCCGGACGATCTCGAGATCTTCATGGGCGGCACCATCGCTGCCTTCCTGGCGCAGGGCGACGAGGTGGTGATGGTCACTGCCACCGATGGCGCCAAGGGCGGCAAGGGCGACCCTGACGAACTGGTCCGCACCCGCAAGGCCGAGGCCGAGGCGGCGGCCGGGGTGTTCGGGCTCAGCCCGCTGCTGCTCGGCTTTCCCGACGGCGGGCTCAGGGCGGAAGGACCGGTGATCGACCGCCTCGCGAGCCTGATCGCCGCCGAGCGGCCGGCGCTGGTGGTCACTCACGCCCCCAACGACTACCATGGCGACCATCGCGCGCTGAGCGATGCGGTGCGCATCGCCGCCAGTTTCGTCGCGCCGGTCATGTGGATGGAAACGCTGATGGGCGTCGGCTTCGCCCCCACCCACTATGTCGATATCACCGCGCAGGCAGGGCTGAAGCGCGCCGCGATCCTCAAGCACGTCTCGCAGGATCCCGGGCGCTTCGTCGACATGGCTGAACTGAGCGGCCGTTTCCGCGCCGCCCAGTGCAACGACAGTGCCGGCCATGCCGAGGCCTTCCGCTTCGAGCCGGTCTTCCCCTTCGCCGATCCGCGCAACCTGCTGCCGCCGGCGCCGGGAGTGAAACCGGTGCGCGACAGGCGCAGCTAGAGCGCTCCAGGTATCAGGCGCACCGCGCTGTGCGTTGCGCGGACGCAGCGGTCCTGCACGGCGGAGCAGGATCGCCTATCGGTAGGCGTTCTGCAGCGTGGATCGGTAGAGCCGCCTGAGGCCCTCGGCGTCGACCCCCGTGCCGATGAGGTGTTCCGGACGGCCGTCCCAGGCGGTTGGCGGAAATCCGGTATCGGCCGGCTTCTGGATGGTCTGGCCGAAGGCGATGCCCTCGGTGACCACCCGGATGGCGCCGCGACGGGTTTCGAACAGCTGCGGATCGAGCAGGTAGGCGACCGCGGAGCTGTCGTGCACATAGATGCTGTCGACGCCGCCCTTGAGGTGAAAATCCTCGTAGAAGCGGGAGATGTCCCAGATGAAGCGGCCGGCGTCGCCCGCCTCGTTGGCGAGGGCGCGAAGGAACGGCGTCGGCATTCGCGTCTTCTGCGTGACGTCGAGCCCGATCATGGTCAGGGGCCAGCTCGCGCCGGTCACTTCGTCGGCCGCCAGGGGATCGCCCCAGATATTGGCCTCGGCGGCCGGCGTTACGTTGCCGAGCACGCCATTGATGCCGAACGCCCCGCCCATGATCACCACCTGCTTCACGAGCCCGACGATACCGGGATTCTCGCGCAATGCCAGGGCAAGGTTGGTCATCCGGCCGACCGCCACGATCTCCACTTCACCCGGATGGGCTCGGACCAGCTCGATGATCAGCCGGTGGGCGGGGCGCGGGTCGGGCGTACGGGCGATCTCGCTGGGTAGCGCGATGTCGCCCAGCCCGTTGCCGCCATGCACGAAGCTCGGCGGCGCACCGGCCTCCCCGACGAGCGGCGCGGCGGCCCCGCGGGCCACTGGAGCGGCGATGCCGAAGCGTTCGCAGAGGTAGAGCGCGTTGCGGGTCGTCGTTTCGATGCTGCCGTTGCCGAACGTGGTGGTGATGCCGATGAGCTCCACTTCGGGCGAAGCGTGTAGGAACAGCAGCGCCATCGCATCGTCGACCCCCGGGTCGGTGTCGAAGATCACTTTGTGCATGGTCAGTCGTCCTCGTGACGTTTGCGGCGCTGGGCATGGATCACCATGGCCAGCACGGGAACCAGATAGGGAATGGCTTGCAGCAGTTCGCTGGGCACGCCGAACCCCTGCACCGAGAGCGTCACCGCTTCGGTGGCGCCCAGCAGCAGTGCCGCTGCCAGCGTGCCCCAGGCATAGCCGAAGCCCATGACGTCGGCCGCCAGCGCGATGAAGCCGCGCCCGGCAGTCATGTTCTGCGAGAACCAGCTCACATAGCCCATCGACAGGAAGGCGCCGGCGGCGCCGGCGAACAGGCCGGAGATCAGCAGCGCCGTCACCTGCACGCGCAGCACCGGGATACCGGTGGCCGCCGCCGCCTCGGGGTTCTCGCCGACCGCCCGCATCGCGAGGCCGAGCGGCGTGCGGGTGACCAGCAGCGCCACCAGCGGAACGGCGATGAGCGCCGCATAGGTCAGCACGTGATGACCCGACAGCAGGGTGCCGAGAACCGGGATAGCGTCGATGAACGGGATGTGGATGCCGGGCAGGGTGAGGCTGGCCAGCGAGCCCGAAATGCCCTTGTCGCCGGTGATTGCGAACAGCACGAGGGTGGTCCCGGCGAGCGCCGCCATGTTCAACGCGATGCCGGACAGGATCAGGTCGGCGCGCAGCAGGTGGATCGCTCCCGACAGCAGGGCCGCCAGCGCCGCGCCGCACAGCAGGGCCGCGACGAGGCCGAGCCAGGCGTCCTGGGTCAGCGCCGAGACGACGACACCCGCCAGCGCGCCCGCCAGCATCATGCCTTCGACGCCGATGTTCAGCACGCCCGCCCGCGAGGAAACGTGCACGCCCAGCCCGGCAAGGATGAGCGGGGTGGAAACGCGCAGGATGGCGGGCACGAGGCCGATCAGGTCGATCATTTGGCGGCTCCTGCGGGGCGCGCGCCAAAGGCCCGGAGCAGGCGCGGGTTGCGGGTCAGCGCCGCCGCGGTGACGGCGACCAGCAGCAGTGCCTGCATCAGGCCCACCGCCTCGTTGGGGATATCGTAATTGCGCGCGACGAGGTCGCCGCCGATCTGCAGCCAGCCCAGGAACAGGGCCGCCGGGACGACCAGCCCCGGGTGATCGCGGGCAAGGATGGCGACGGTGACGCCGGTCCAGCCGTTACCGGGCAGCGCCTGCCAGGAGAAGCGCTGGTAGAGGCCCAGCATTTCGATGCCGCCGCCGAATGCGGCGATCAGCCCGCCGATGACCTGCGCCTTGAGCCCGATGCCCCGCACGTCGAGGCCGAGGTGGCCGGCGAAGCTGGGGTTGGCGCCGACGATGCGGCTTTCGAAGCCGCCGGCTGTGCGAAACAGATAGAGCGCCCCCAGGCCGCAGGCGAGCAGCGCCAGGATGGTGCCCAGGTGGATGCGGGTGCCTTCGACCAGCTGCACCAGCCTCGCCTCCGCCGGGATCTTGAACGACACCATGGCGCCGGCCGCCGGATCGCGCAGCAGCACGTTGAGCACGTAGAGGCCGATGAACAGGGCGGCGAAGTTCAGCATCAGCGAGGAGACGAGCTCGGAAGCGCCGTAGCGCGCCCGCAGCACCCCCGGCACCACGCACACCGACGAACCCGCTACCGCGCCGACCAGCAGCGACGCCGGCGCCAGCAGCGGCGGTGGCAAAGGCAGCAGCAGCGCCGCCGCAACGGTGCCGAGACCGCCGAGGAAGAACGCGCCCTCGACCCCCAGATTGAACATCCCAGCCCTGAGGATCAGCGCCACCGCCAGGCCGCAGAACATCGAGGGCGTCGCCAGTTCGATGATGTTGCCGACGTACCGCAGATTGCTGAACGGGCCGAACAGGAAGGTGCTGACGACCCCGGCCGGATCGGCCTGGGTCATTGCCAGCGGCACCAGCACCAGGGCCACCACGGCCAGCACCACCACGGCGGTGAGTGCGGCTTCGGCCAAGGCGTTGCGGATCATGTAGAAGCCTCCAGGCCCAGCATGTAGGGGCCGAGTTTCGCCGGCGTCAGATCGAGGCTGTTGGGGAAGCTGGCGACCAGGCGGCCGGCGTAGAGCACCGCGACCCGGCTCGAGAGGCGCAGCAGCTCGTCGAGGTCGGCGCTGAGCAGCAACACGGCGCAGCCTGAACGGGCCAGCGCGACGATCTGGTCCTGGATGAAATTGGCGGCCGCCACGTCGATGCCGCGGGTCGGCTGGTCGACCACCAGGAAGCGCGGATTGGTGCCGAACTCCCGGGCTGCGATGATTTTCTGGGCGTTGCCACCCGAGAGGGCGCCGAGCGGAGCGAGGGGGCCGGGACAACGGACGGCGAACGTCTCGATGATGGTTCGGGTCCGCTCGATCATGGCGCGCGGCCGGAGCAGCGGGCCGATGCGATAGCTGCGGTGTGCGCCGGCCAGCGCATTCTCGGTGAGGGTCAGGCGGCGCGAACCGCCTTCGCGGAAACGGTCGGCAGGCAGGTGGGCGAGGCCACGACGGCGCAGCGCGCCGGTGCGCTCGCCTGCCACCTCGGCGCCATCCCAGCTGATGCTGCCGGCATGCGGGCGGCGGGTTCCGGTGAGCAGCTTGACCATGCCGCGCTGGCCCGAGCCGTCGACGCCGGCGATTCCGAGGATCTCTCCGGGGCGGATCTCGAGGTCGATCGCCTCGAGCCGGTCGCTGGCGTCGCGGGCGCGCAGCGTCAGCCCGCGGACGACGATACGGGCAGCACTGTCGCACGGCGCCGGCCGCTCGATCGCACTGGTGGTCGCTGCCCCCATGACCAGTTGGGCGATTGCTTCGTCGGAGA
>JAEUMC010000062.1 GCA_016793415.1 Devosia sp.
GAGCGAGATCTTCCACATCACCTCGGACCGCGGCTACAGCTGGGACGACATCTACAAGGCGATCGGACGCGGCGTCGGGCTCACCCCGAACATCGTCCACGTCCCCTCCGACACGCTGGTCGCCTACAACAAGGCCTGGGAAGGGCCGCTGATCGGCGACAAGACCTGGTCGGCGCTGTTCGACAATTCCAAGGTGAAGCGGGTGGCGGGTGACTTCAACTGTTCGGAGAACCTCGACGAAGTGCTGGAGGAGTCGATCGGCTTCCTGAAGCAGCGGCTGGCGTCGAACGCCCCAGTCAACATGGAGCTCGATCCGCTGATGGACCGGATCACCACCGAGCAGGCGGCGCTGGGGCGCAGTTAGGGCACCAAAGCCGGGCTCATGCGTTTTCCTCTCGGCAACAGGAGGACGCCATGAGCGACAAGCACAAGGCTCACAAGAAGGATGCGACGGCCGAACACGGCAAGCGTGACGAAGCGCAGAAGTCGAAGGACAAGCCGGTGAAGCCGGCCGCCAGGGATGACGATATGCCGGGCGCCGAGGGGTTCATCAGCGCCCGGGCGGACGAGGATACCTACGACTAGATGGGAGTGGTCGTAGTTCGATGCCGATGCAATCGCTTCCCTCCCTCTCGGCGGAGGGAGCAGGCCGGTGACAGAATGAGGCAGCCGGGCTAGCCTCCAAGCCGCTACCAGCTGAGGATTCTGCTTTGCCCGATCCGCGTCTGACTCTGGCCCGCGACGGGATTGCTGCCCGCTCGCTCGAGGGGATCGTCGCTGCGGAGCGCTATGTCGACACTACCCTGCGCCAGGCGCGGGTGCCGGCTGCGGCGTTGCGGCGAGCGCCGTCGGCTGACGCCGAGCAGCTCGACCAGTTGTTGTTTGGCGAACTGTTCGAGGTGCTGGACGAAGCCGATGGCTGGGCCTTCGGGCAGGCGCGGCGGGACGGCTATGTCGGATATGTCGCGACAATGGCGCTGGGCGCACCCGGCGCCTCCCCGACGCATACAGTGCGGGCGCTCAGGACCTATGGGTTCAGCGCGCCGAGCATCAAGGCGGCGCCGGTCGGGCTCTATTCGATGAATGCGCCGGTGGCCGCAGAGGGCCGCGAGGGCCGCTTCGTCAAGACATCCGGCGGCTGGTTCGTCGAGGAGCATCTGGGGCCGGTCGGCGAGGATGCGCCCGACTACGTGGCCGTCGCCGAGCGGTTCGTCGGCACGCCGTACCAATGGGGCGGGCGCGAGAGCCTGGGGCTCGATTGCTCGGGGCTGGTGCAGCAGGCGTTCTACGCCAGCGGCCTTGCCTGCCCGCGCGACAGTGACCAGCAGGCGGCGATGGGCGAGCCGGTCGACGCCAGGGAGCTGCGGCGTGGCGACCTGATGTTCTGGCGCGGGCACGTGGCGCTGCTGACCAGCCCGACCGAGATCATCCATGCCAACGCCTTCCACATGGCGGTGGCGATCGAACCGCTGGCCGAGGTCGTGGAACGGACCAGCCGCCTCGGAGGCGGCGAGCCGACGGGGTATCGGCGGATTTGAGCGTGAGGCACGTCGACGGATGTGCTGTCTGTCCCTTCTCCCCGGAGGGGAGAAGGTGGCGCGAAGCGCCGGTTGAGGGGTTAAGCGGCGCAACAAGCGCTCGCTGAGAAGCTGAACCCCTCACCCAAGTTCCGCTACGGACCTCACGGTCCTAGCTCCAGTACCCCCTCCCCTCAGGGGAGCGTGGGGGGTCGGAGGCCGGCGCACGGTCAAGTCGGCATTGGGCGGATGAAGTGGTTGGGCGCGATCTCGCGCACTTCCGTTTGCTCCAGTGCCGACTGGCGGCGGATTTCGTCGATGCGGTCGAGCTCGTCACTGAAGCGGGTGTCGCCGAAGCGGCGGTCGGGATCGGGGACGGCGGAGAGCAGGAGCCGCGTGTAGGGATGCTGCGGGTT